>NZ_JAVDVA010000014.1:0-244827 GCF_031456635.1 Streptomyces sp. 3330 | reverse complement strand
CAATCCACACCGAACCGGAAGGCCCTCACCTGTTCAAGATCCCTCAGCCGAGACCTGGCTCACCCATCCACAACCTCCCGAGACAGAACACCTAGCCCTCCGCGCCCCCGGGGGCGCCCCTCGGCGACAGCCCGGCGGCCTCCTCGGCGGCGCTCGGCACACCCCTTCGCTCACGACCCGAAAAAACTCCGCCAGTGTCGGTTGCATTTCGAAGACATATGTCAATCGAACATGCTGGAATTCACTCGATCGGGGGTAACTTGCTGGGGCGGGGAACAGCTGTCTGCTCCTCGGCCGTTGGAGGCTCCCGACCGGTGGAGCGGGTTGGAGGCGATGTCGTCGTGCTGGAGAAACCCGCAGCGGACACCCCGCATCTGCGCGTCCGTGAGGACCGGGGGTACACGGTGCTGGAGTTCCACGGCGAGATCGACATCGTCGCGGCCATCGAGATCACTCCCCACCTCGACCACGCGACCGGCGGCCCGGCGCCCCGGATCGTGATCGACCTGAGCCGGATCGAGTTCTTCGACTGCTCCGGACTGCGCCTGCTGTACCGGGCGCGCGGTCGGGTCCTCGCCCACGGCGGGCATCTGCACCTCGTCTGCACCCATCGCCTCACCCTGCGGATCCTGCGGGCCACGGGGCTGTACCGGCTGCTGCCGCCCGCCACCACCCTGGACGCGGCCCTGGAACAGCCCGAGGCCGCGTCCGGCACGTTATGACGGCGCTCGAAGCGCTCCCGCAGTCCCGCAGTCCCGCAGTCCCGCAGTCCGAGGAGTTTCGCGTCCTCCGGTTCCGCGGCCACCCGACCTCGGGCATCCCCTCGATCCAAGTCCCCCGGCCCCTCGGTCCTCCCGGCCCCCGTGCCGTGGCTACTGGCCCCGCGCCGTGTCGAACAGGGCGCTGACGGACTCGCCGTTGTGAATACGGCGCACGGCCTCCGCGAGGGCCGGCGCGATGGACAGGATCCGCAGCTTGTCGGTGTGCTCCTCGGCCGGCACCGGCACGGTGTTGGTGCACACGATCTCCAGCACGTCGGGCTGCTCGCTGAGCCGCTTGAGGGCGCCGCCCGCGAACAGGCCGTGTGTGCACGCCACCCGTATGGACCTCGGCTCCAGCTCCCGCAGCCGGTCGAGCAGTTCCAGGACCGTGCTGCCTTTGGCGATCTCGTCGTCGAGGACGATCACGTCCCGCCCGGACACCTCGCCGATCACGGCGCTGATACTGACCCGGTCGTCGGCGTACCGCTGCTTGGCGCCTGCCGCCACCTGGGCGCCGATCATCCGGGCGAAGGCGGCGGCCTCCTTGGCGTTGCCCAGGTCGGGTGAGACCACGGTGGTGCGGCTGAGGTCGTAGCGGCGGAAGTGGGCGGCCAGTTCCCGGTGGGCGTGCAGATGGTCCACGGGCATCGAGAAGAAGCCGTGCACCTGGGGCGAGTGCAGGGTCATGGTGAGGAGCCGGTGGACGCCGGCCGCCGCCATCAGGTCCGCGACCAGGCGTCCGCCCAGGGAGATGCGGGGCGCGTCCTTCTTGTCGGAGCGGGCGTAGGAGTAGTGCGGCATGACGACGGTGATCCGCCCCGCCGACGCCCCGCGGGCCGCGTCGCACATCAGCAGCAGCTCGACGAGGTGCTCCTGCACGGGCCTGACCAGGGGCTGGACCAGGAAGACGTCCCGTTCCCGGCAGTTCGCCTGGAGCTGGACCTCCAGGCAGTCGTTGGCGAACCTGCTGAGTCGGGTGGGGCTCAGGGGCACGCCGAGGTGGGCACAGACCTCGGCGGCCAGCTCGGGATGGGCACTGCCGCTGAACACGGAGATGTCTCGCACGATCGGCTCCTCGCTGATCATGTCCGGCTGGGGCGGGCGCTCTCATGCTACGGACCGGGTCCGTCCTGCCCATCCTCAGCAGTGCGCGGGAGTCCCGCCCGGTCACTCCGCGTGACGCGGAGCGCCCAGGACTCCGGGGAACCGGTCGTCGCCCGCCGCCGGACCCCGGACCCCGGACCGCCCCGAGCGGCCAACCGGGTGGAGCGGCCGGAACCCGCGCCGGTCCCGCCTGCGGGGCGCCGTCGCTCCGGCGGGACGGCCGCCGGGCAGGTCCGTCATCCGCGGGTGCCTGCCACCGGGCAGGTCCGTCATCCGCGGGTGCCTGCCACCGGGCGGCAGGCACCCGCGGGCCGGCCCGGGCGGCGGGTCGTCCGTGGCCCACTGTCACAGCTTGCCAACAGCGCGGTCTGGCCGGGCATTTGACGGGCATCCGCACAGCAGGAAGGAGGGCCGTCGCATGACGACTGACACCAAGCCCGAGAAGCCCACCACACGCCTCCCCCGGCGCATGCCCGGCTGGGCCAAGGTGCTCACCGCCGTCGTGGTCGTACTCGTCGTGATGTTCGCCGGGATCCGGCTGAGCCTGCTGCCGGGTCTGCGCGACTTCTTCGGCACCGAGACCCACGACCGCACGGGCCCCGCCCTGCTGGAATCCATCCAGGACATGAGCCGTTACGACGCCGCGTCCGGCAACTTCCAGGTCGTCGTCGACCTGGAGAAGGACGCCAAGTACCTCCCCGACGCGATCCGGGGCACCCGCACCCTGTACGTCGGGGCGGGCACCGTGGACGCCTACGTCGACCTCGGCAAGGTCGGCGACAAGGACGTGACGGTCGACGGCGACCGCACCTCGGCCACGCTCCGGCTGCCGCACGCCCTGCTCGGCACCCCGGCGCTCGACCCCGACCGCTCCTACGCGGTCTCCAAGCAGCGCGGGCTCCTCGACCGCCTCGGCGACCTCTTCTCGGACAACCCGGGCGGTGAGCAGGCCGTGCAGAAGCTCGCGGTCCGGCACATCGGCGAGGCCGCGAAGGAGAGCGAACTGCTCGCGCGCGCCGAGAAGAACACCACCGACATGCTCCAGGGGCTGCTGCACTCCCTCGGCTTCACGGAGGTGAAGGTGACGTACCACGCCTGACCGGCTCCGCGGACGCCCGTCCCGCCGCGCGGGCGCCGCACCGGTCCGCCCCGATCACGGCGGATGTGACGACGCGGCCGCAGGCCCGGGGGCACCCCGGCCGGGCCTCCGGCCACTCGCGGGCCGCGTCCCGTCGCGTCCCGTCGGAACCGCCGCCTTCCGGGCCCGAGTCGCCGGCCCCGGGGCGGGCAGGACGGCGCCGCGGAGGCGGCGAGGCCGCACTGCATCCCCCGGCCGTTCGGGGGTAATCGCCCTAGCACGCAAGGAAGTTGAAGACTGGAGGACCGAATGGCCCGTGCAGCTCTACGTCCGCTCGCCGTGTTCCGCCCACGCGCCACCAGGACGGAGGAGCCCGCCCCGCCGAGGAACGGGGCCGGGAAGTCGGGCCCGAAGCGCGGATTCTCCTTCAAGCCGCGCGCGAAAGCAGGCCCGAAGCCCGGTTCCGGGTCAGGCGCGAAGGCCGGCTCGAAGCCCGTCCCGTCGAAGAAGGCGGCGCGCGCCGAGCGCCGTCCGTTGCCGCTCCCGCTCCGGCTGCTGGCGATGCTGTGCGCCTTCGCGTTCATGGTGGCGTTCGCCGTCGTGCTCGCCCGGCTCACCCTGGAGCCCTCGCCCGCCTCCGCGGCTCTGATCCATTCCAACCTGCGCCCGGGCGATTCCCTGCGGGCGTACCTCGACCAGCCCGAACTTCGCGACGCGGTCAAGCAGATCGGCGGGAACGTGCTGCTCGGCGTGCCCTTCGGCGTGCTGGTGCCGGTGGTGGCGCCCCGGGCGCGCGGGCTGCTGCGCGTCCTGCTGCTCACCGCGACCGTCATGCTGATGGTGGAGTTCGCCCAGGGCGCGGTGGTGACCGGGCGGGCCTTCGACATCGACGACGTCATCCTCAACACCACGGGCGCCCTGATCGGCTACCTGCTCATCGGCCGCCGGATGAGCCGTGCGGTGCACGCACGGGAACGGCACCTGCGACGCGGTGCCCGAGAGGAAGCCTGACCGCCGTCAGCGCGGGGTCCAGGTGTACCGGTCCCCGCCCACCCATCGCACGACGTCGGGGTCGTCGAGGTCGTGCACCGTGATGCCGAACGCGGCGGCGATCTCGAGGACGTCGGTCACGTCCCTCGCCTGGCCGACGACCTCGGAATCGATTTCCACGATGCGAAACGGCGCCAGGCCCGGTTGCACCCCGAGCACCATGATCCGCGGGTGGGAGATACGAAGGCTCGCGATTTCGGTCATGCCATAGAGGATAAATCGGAACTCACCGGTACGAATCATTCGATTTCCTGGTGCGGTCCGCGCGCGGGTGGGGAACTCTGGAGCCAGGAGGTGGCGATGGATCCCGTCGAAGCCCTGGACCGGATCGCCTTCCTGCTGGAGCGGTCCCTGGCCCCGACCTACCGGGTCCGCGCCTTCCGGACCGCCGCCGGCGTGCTGACGCCGCTGCCCGCGGCGGAGGTCGCGCGGCGGGCGGCCGACGGGACGCTGGAGTCGCTGCAGGGCGTGGGCCCCAAGACCGCCCAGGTGGTGCGCGAGGCGCTCGCCGGGCAGGTGCCGTCCTATCTGGAGAAGCTGGAGGGCGAGGCCGGGCAGCCGCTCACGGACGGCGCGGGGGCCCGGCTGCGGACGCTGCTGCGCGGGGACTGCCACCTCCACTCCGACTGGTCGGACGGCGGCAGTCCCATCGAGGAGATGGGCCGGACGGCGGCCGCGCTCGGCCACGAGTGGGCCGTGCTGACCGATCACTCGCCCCGCCTGACGGTGGCCCGGGGCCTCTCGCCCGAGCGGCTGCGCAGTCAGCTGGACGTGGTCGAGGAGCTCAACGCCACCTGGGCGCCGTTCCGGCTGCTCACCGGCATCGAGTGCGACATCCTCGACGACGGATCGCTGGACCAGGAGGACGAGTTGCTCGCACGCCTCGACGTCGTGGTCGTGTCGGTGCACTCCAAGCTGCGCATGGACTCCCGCGCGATGACGCGGCGCATGGCCGACGCCGTGCGTCACCCGCACGCCGACATCCTCGGCCACTGCACCGGCCGGCTGGTGACCGGGCGGGGCCGGCCCGAGTCGGCGTTCGACGCGGACGCGGTGTTCGCCGCGTGCGCCGAGTCCGGGACGGCCGTCGAGATCAACAGCCGGCCCGAGCGGCTCGACCCGCCCCGCCGGCTGCTGCGCCGGGCCGTGGAGGCGGGCACGCTGTTCTCCATCGACACCGACGCGCACGCGCCCGGCCAGCTGGACTGGCAGATCCTGGGCTGCGCGCGGGCCGAGGAGTGCGGGGTGCCGGACGAACGGATCGTGACCGCCTGGCCGCTGGCGGACTTGCTGGCCTGGACGCGGGAGGGACGGATCCCGGCGGGCGTGACGCGTGCCTGACGTGGTACCCGGGGGGGACCGAGAGAGAGGACCCGTGATGACACGCGCCGCCGTGTTCGACGTCGACGGCACCCTGGTCGACACCAACCACCTGCACGTCACCACCTGGTGGGAGGCCTTCCGGCAGGCGGGCCACCGGGTCCCGATGCACGCCGTGCACCGGGCGGTCGGGCTGGGCTCGGGCGACCTCGTCGCCCACCTGCTCGGCGACGACCGGGACAAGGACGAGGACGCCCGGATCGGCGACGCCCACAAGGCGCTCTACGGACAGTACTTCGACCGGCTGGCGGCCCTGCGGGACGCCGGTCCGCTGTTGCGGAGACTGCACGAGGACGGCTGGACGGTGGTGCTCGCCACCTCCGCGAGCGGGGCCGAGCTGTCCGCCCTGCGGCGCGCCATCGACGCCGACGACGTCATCGCCGCGACCGCGAGCGCGGACGACGTCGAGGAGGGCAAGCCCGCGCCGGAACCCGTGGAACACGCGCTGGAGCTGGTCGGGGCGCCCGCGGAAGGGGCGGTGTTCGTCGGTGACACCGTGTGGGACATGCGGGCCGGCCGCCGGGCCGGGGTGCGCTGCGTGGGCGTCCTGTGCGGCGGCATCCCCCGCTCCGATCTGCTGGAGGCGGGCGCGGAAGCGGTGTACGACGATCCCGCCGACCTGCTGGCGTCCCTGTCCGGCAGCCCGCTGGCCTGAGGGACGGCGGTCCGCGCGGGCCCCCGGGGGGTGACGCGCATCACCGCGGGCGCCGCCGGACCCGGGAACACCCACAAGAAGTTCTCCGTTGAACAACTCGTGGGTGTGGACGGGACAGTGTCCCCGGGCCTCACCTTCCGCCCACAGGGACGATCGTCCGGCTGAAGCCCTGTGGAGCCTTTCGCCGAGAGGCGACCGCCGTCCGCGCCCACACCCGTACCGCCCCGACCATGATTCCCCCGTCCGGTCGGGGCTTTCCCCTGTCCGGACCGCCGGACCCCCGCGCCGCCGGACCCCCGCGGCTCCGCCGCCCGCACCGGCGCGCTTGACTTCGAGCGCACTCCGATCCGTAGCGTGCGGGACATGAGCGACACCGCACAGCACAAGATCGGCTCGGGCTTCGGCGCCACGAGCACCGCCGACGACGTCCTGCGGGGCATCGATCTCACCGGGAGGCTGGCCGTCGTCACCGGCGGATACTCCGGCCTCGGTCTGGAGACCACCCGCGCGCTGGCCAGGGCGGGGGCCCGGGTCGTCGTTCCCGCGCGCCGCCCGGACACCGCCCGCGAGAACCTCGCCGGGCTCGACGGCGTGGAGACGGACACCCTCGACCTCGGCGACCTGGAGAGCGTGCGCGCCTTCGCCGACCGGTTCCTCGCCTCCGGCCGGGCCATCGACCTCCTCATCGGCAGCGCCGGGATCATGGCCTGCCCGCAGACCCGGGTCGGCCCCGGCTGGGAGGCCCAGTTCGCCACGAACCACCTCGGCCACTTCGCTCTCGCCAACCGGCTCTGGCCGGCGATCGAGCGCGGCGGCGCCCGGATCGTCTCCGTGTCCTCGCGCGGCCACCACTTCTCGGGGATGCGCTGGGACGACGTCCACTGGCGCGACGGCTACGACAAGTGGGAGGCGTACGGCCAGGCCAAGACCGCGAACGTGCTGTTCGCCGGGCACCTCGACCGGCTGGCCCGGGACCGGGGCGTCCGCGCGTTCTCCCTGCACCCCGGCGGCATCCTCACGCCCCTGCAGCGGCATCTGCCGAAGCAGGAGATGGTGGACCGCGGCTGGATCGACGAGGACGGGAACGTGCTCGACGTCGAGGGCTTCAAGACCCCGCAGCAGGGCGCGGCCACCCAGGTGTGGGCGGCGACCTCGCCGCAGCTGGCCGGGAGGGGCGGCGTCTACCTCGAGGACTGCGACATCGCCGAGCCCGCCCCGGCGGACGGCGAGCGGGTCGGCGTCAAGGACTGGGCGACGGACCCGGAGCAGGCGGCCCGGCTGTGGGCGCTGTCGGCACGGCTGACCGGCGTGAACGCGTTCGCGTAGCCGGACGCCGGGTCAGTCCGCGGACGGCCGCGGACACGTGCTCGTCAGGCGGACGGCTCCTCGGGCACCGGGTGGTCGGACTGACCGCGTTCCGCGTGGGGCGCGCCCTGGCGGCCGGTGCCCGCCTCGTCGGTGTCGGGGACGTCCGGGGCGCTCTGCGCGGAGTCGCCGGACTCGTCGGACCGGCCGGATTCCGGGTCGGGGCCGCCGACGTCCCAGCGGTCCTCTCCCCCGTCGGCCTGCTGGTCGGGCAGATCACGCGGGATCGGCGCGCCGTTCTCGCCGGGGCCTTCGGGGCGCTGTGCGGACACGACGTTCTCCCTTCGGTGCCGCGCCACGAGGACGCGGGCGACTTCGCCGGACGACGATCGCCCGGGCGAGGAGGCGAGTACCTCCCCGGTCATCGGCGAAACCCGGCGCCGAAGCCGGGCGTGGAGGCAGGACCGGGGTGGAGACCGTGCCGGGGCGTCCCGGTGCGCCCGCCGGGCATCCGCCGGTCCGTGCGGTGGCGGCGCGGCCGGACGCGGAGTGCGGGCGGCGCGGGTTCAGCGGGGGCGCGGGTTCAGCGGGGGGCGCGTTCCTCCAGCACCGTGCGCCAGGCGGGGGCCGGGCCGGCGGGGATGGGCTCGGGGCGTCGGCCGCCGCGGGCGAAGAAGTCGGCGAGCGGGAGGATCGCTGCGCCGACGGTGACCGCGTCGGGGCCCAGCCGCCCGAGCTCGACGGTGACCTTCTGCGCGGGGTGACGCAACGCGTACGCGGTGGCGTGGCGGCGCACGGCGGGCAGGAAGCGGGCGCCGAGCTGGAGTCCGGCCCAGCCGCCGATGAGGATGCGCTCGGGCTGGAAGAGGTTGATCAGGTCGGAGAGGCCGGCGCCGAGGTACTCGGCCGTCTCCTCCAGCACCTCGAGCGCCACGGGGTCGGGTGCCACGGCGCCGTCCAGCGGATAGGCGGCGCCGAGCATGGCCGTCAGCGCGCTCTCCTCGTCCGCGCCCTGCGGCGGCCGGCCCCCCTGCTCCCGCCAGCGTTCGAGCAGCGCCTCGGCGCCCGCGTACGCCTCCAGACAGCCGAGGGCGCCGCACCGGCAGCGGCGGCCCCGCACCCGGACGGTCAGATGCCCCCATTCGACGGCCCGCCCGTGTTCCACCTCGGGCGTGACGAGACAGGCGCCGACGCCCGAGCCGAAGAGGACGACGACCGCGTTGTGCGCGCCCCGGCCGCCGCCGAACCACATCTCGGCCTGGCCGAGGGTCTTGGCCCCGTTGTCGATGAAGTACGGCACCGTCTCGGGGAGCAGGGAGCTTTCCCGCAGCAGCGCCTCCAGCGGGACGGCGTCCCAGCCGATCGTCTGGCCGTGCACGACGGCGCCGCGCTCCGGGGTGTGCTCGATGATGCCCGGGACGCCGATGCCGACCCCGAGCAGCTGTTCCGGGCGGATGCCGGCGGCGTCCAGCACCTCGGCGACGCCGTCCCCGATGTGCCCGACGATCCCGTCGACCTCGTACCGCCGCTGCTCCAACGGCCTTTCCACCCGCGCGAGTTCGGTGAGGGTCAGGTCGAACAGCTCGATCCGCACCCGGGTCTCGCCGACGTCCACGCCGATCATGTGTCCACTGCCGGGGACGACGCGCAGCAGGATGCGGGGCCTGCCGCCGTCGGAGTCGACGCTGCCGGCCTCCTCGACCAGCCCGTCCGCGACCAGGTCGGCGACCACGTTGCTGACCGAGCCCGAGCTCAGGCCGGTGGTCGGGCCCAGCTCGAAGCGGCTGAGGGGCCCGTCGAAGTAGAGCCGTTGCAGCACCGCCGTGCGGTTGGCCCGCCTCAGGTCGCGTACCGTGCGCCCGTTCCGCCCCGTCATGTCGCTCCCCTTCACACCCTGCCCGACCTGCAACATACCCTTGTGGGCGGCGGCACGCGACATTCCTCCAACCCTTAGTTCACGATGTGAGCTAAGAGACGCCCCCGGATCCGATCTCGTCCAGCGCCCTGAGGAGCTCCGGTGCGACCGCCTCACGCAGCCAGCGGTCGTGATCCGCGCCGTAGGCCCGCGGAACCGTCTCGACCAGCATGATCAGGTAGAGGTAGGCGCGGTACAGGGCGAGACGCAGCCGGGCGGAGCGGTCGAACACGGCCCGGCCTCCGGCCCCGCGATAGCCCTCCAGGAACGGCTCGTCCCGCCGGATGTCCCCGAGCAGCGCCAGGGAGACGAAGTCCGCGAGCGGGTCGCCCCAGAACATCCGCTCGCCGTCGACGAGGCCCCCGATCCGGGGCTCCCCGCCGGCCCGGTCGACCAGGATGTTGCCCGGCCACAGGTCGAAGTGGACGAGGCGGGCGACGGTCACCTCGTCCAGGGCGTCGAACCCGGCCCGCGCGACGGCGGCCACCTCGTCGGCGGGGCGGGGCAGCCGGGCGCCGTAGGCGCGGGCGTCGGCGAGGAGAGCGTCGAACATCGCCGTGAACGCCGTGCGCCAGTCGGCGGCGAGCGGACCGAAGACGCCGGAGGGGTAGCCGAAGCCCGGCCCGGTCACCCGGTGCAGCCGGGCGACATGACCGCCCAACTCCCGGCGCAGGTCGTCCTGTTCGGCGGACGGCGGAGATCCGTTCCAGGTATCGCCCGGGCACACCGTCATCAGCAGCCACTGACCGTCGAGGGCCACGACCCGCGGCGCCGGGACGTCCGCCCGGGCAGCGCCGCGGCAGAACTCCGCCTCCGCGCACAGCAGTCGGCTCTCGTGGCTCAGGCCCGGCGCCGTGGGCGCGACCTTCAGCACGTAGTGAGCGCCGTCCGTCAGGCGCAGTTCCTCGACGGTGTTGTACGTGCCGCCGCCGAGCGGCGCCACCTGGGCCAGCCGGCCTGGCGGGATGCCCGCCGTCTCCAGGACGCTCCGGGCACGCTCCCAGGAATCCGTCACCCCGCCCGTTCCTTCCTTCCCGGTCACCCGGCCGCGCAGACGTCCTGCACACAGCGGCCGTCCGCGACCGGTCCCGGTACAGGGTACGGAACGCCTCCCGGACACCCGGGGCCGTCGTGGCGGGACGCCGCTCCTCGGCGAGGTCGGCGATCATGACGGGGCGGGGGCGACGACGAGTGCGTCCCGCCCGTGCAACCGGCCTACGAGCAGCGGCCCGTGCTCCCGCGTCAGTTCCATGGCCTGCTGGAGGGGGTCCGGCCGGGGCCGGTGGTGGTGATGTCGACGAGGGGGACGCCGGTGCGTGGGAGTGTGACACGGTGCCGGTGGTGTGCCGGAGCAATGCGGTCGGAGGCATGGCGCGACAACTGCCTCTCGCTGAAAGGACGTACGCGATCCAGCCTCATCCCGTCCGGCTGCCGGCGACGGTCATTAGGCTGGTCGGATGACCTCCGTCCCGACCGTGCTGTCCATCGCCCTGGACGAGACCTCGGACCCTGTGCTGCGCCCGCTGCCCGGGGAGGTGGCGAGACTCCTGGACGAGGTCGGTGCGCCGCCCCGGCTGGTGGCTCATCTGCGGGCCGTCCACGATGTCGCGGACCGGATCGTCGACTGGGTCGGGCGGCACTGCCCGGCGCTGGCCGTGGACCGGGAGGCCGTGCTGTTCGGTGCGGCCACGCACGACATCGGCAAGACCCTGCACCCCGGTGAGCTGTCCGGCCCCGGCGACCGTCACGAGCGGGCCGGACGGGAGCTGCTGCTGGCCCACGGGGTGCGCCCCGACGCGGCGCGGTTCGCCGGGACGCACGCCTCCTGGGGGGCGCCGGGCGTGGCCGTGGAGGATCTGCTGGTGAGCCTGGCCGACAAGGTGTGGAAGAACAAGCGGGTGGCCGACCTGGAGGACCTGGTGGTGGCCGAGCTGTCGCGCGCGGGCGGGCGGCCCGTCTGGCAGGAGTTCCTGGACCTCGACGCGTTCCTCACCGGCCTCGGCGAGGGCGCGGACCTGCGGCTGGCCTGGCAGGCGGCGCATCCCGTCCAGGGGTGAGGGGGCCGGGCGGGACGCCGTGGTGCGCGCCGGTCGTCGACGCGTAGGCGTGTCCGTAGGCGTGCGCGGCGGGGTGGCCGGCCGGCCCGCCGTCCGGCTCAGGACACGGGCGGGGACCAGTGCGGGTCGCGGCCGAGGAAGGCCAGCAGCGTCGCCGACCGGTCGTGGGCGTCCGGGGTCTCCCGCGCCGGGGCGAAGACCTTGAAGGAGTCGCGCAGCCGGTCCACCAGGTGTTCCGCCGCCGGCCCGATCCCCTCGGCCGCCTCGGCCGGGAGCGGACGGTCCTGGCCGGTGGCCACCGCGATGTCCCAGGCGTGCACGGCCGCGTCCATCGCGGCGGCCCCGATCGCGAGGGGCAGCGGCAGCGGGCCCAGCGGCGTCGGCACCTGCCCGGTGTCCGCGGGCAGCCCGGCGTACGCCTCGGCCACCGCGTCCAGCACCTCGGCCAGCTCGGCCGACGGGTCGCCGTCGAGCGCGTCGGCCGGGTGGAACGGATCGCTGCCGGGCCGGCCTCCGGTGAGCGCGAGACCGTAGCCCTGCTGGTCGATGCGGGCGTGGTGGAACACCTGGCGCACCGTCCACGCGTCGCACGGCGTCGCTGCGCCCCACTGCTCGTCGCCGACCGCCGCGACCACCTCCCGCAGGTAGGCGTGCGCCCTCGTGAGGACCTCGATGCCCGGCGTGTCCGCCCCGCCGGTCCCGCGGCCCGTGACCGCCTCGTCCCCCGCGGCCGCCCTGTCCACCATGGAGTCTCCCCCTCCGTTCGCCGTGCCCGGTGCGTTCCCCGGCTGACGAGACCAACCTAGGCCCGCTTGCGGACAGCCACCGTCCTCGATGCGGCCGATCGACGCAGCGGTCGGCGTCGTGTGTCGCGAGGTGATGAAGAAACGTTCAAGGTCGCGGGGTACGGGGAACGGGACTGTCGATGCAAGAAGAAGTACGTGAGCGAGCGGCACCGCTCGTCCGATTGGTACAGCGCCACCGGGAACCCGTCGTCGTCCAGGCGGTGCGGTCCGCCACCGCGGCGACGATCGCCTATGTCATCGCTCTGCGCCTGAGCCCCGAGGCACTGCCCCTCACCGCGCCCCTGACCGCCCTGCTCGTCGTCCAGGTCACCCTGTACGCGACGCTCACCAACGGGATCCGCCGGGTGAACGCCGTGGTGGCCGGCGTGCTCGTGGCCATCGCCTTCAGTCTCCTGGTGGGTCTGACCTGGTGGAGCCTCGCGCTGCTGATCGTGTCCTCCTTGGCGGTGGGGCACCTGGTGCGGGTCGACGAGTACGTCCCCGAAGTGGCGATCAGCGCCATGCTGGTGCTGGGCGTGACCACCGTCGGGGACACGGCGTGGGCGCGCGTGGTGGAGACGCTGATCGGCGCGTTCGTCGGGCTCGGCTGCAATCTGCTGCTGCCGCCTCCGGTGTGGGTGGAGGAGGCGGGTGAGTCGATCGAGGGGCTGGCCCGGCGGCTGCGCCAGCTGATGCTGCGCATCGGCGAGGAGGCGTCGGGCCGTACCCCGGTGGAGCAGGCGGCGGCGCGGCTGCACGAGGCGCGTCGCCTGGACCACGACATCGTCGAGGTGGACGCGGCCCTGCGGCAGGCCGAGGACAGCCTGCGGTTCAATCCGCGCGTGCGCGAGGGGCTGCTGCACCGGGTGGTGCTGCGCACCGGTCTGGACACGCTGGAGATCTGCACCGTCGTGCTGCGCGTGTTCGCCCGCAGCCTGACCGATCTCGCCAAGGAGCGTGAGCCGCACCCGCTGTTCCCGGCCGGGACCGGCGAGGTCGTGGAGCGGCTGCTGTCCGAGATCGCCGACGCGGTGGTCAGCTTCGCGGTACTGGTGACCACGAGCGTCAGCCTCAACGCGGACGCCGCCGAGGAGCGGCTCACCGCCGAGCTGCGGCAGGCCGCGGCCACCCGCGACAAGCTGGCCCAGCTGCTGCTGGAGCAGCTCCAGCACGACGCCCGCCAGTGGCAGCTGCACGGCGCGGTGCTGACCGAGGCCACCCGCATCATCGACGAGCTCGACACCGAGCACCGCACCCGCCGTCTCCTGGAGGAACTGGACCGCAACAGCCGGGAGCAGCGGGAGCGCAGGCCCTGGCTGAACCAGCTGCGCAGGCGGCTGGGCGTGCAGGACGAGCTGTGGCGCAATCGCACGGGGTTCGGCCGCCGCTCCTCCTGAGCCGGCCCCGGACGGCGTCGGCGTGCGCGCCGTCCCCGGGTGCCGCTCCTGCGCGCCGTCCCGGTGGGTGCCGCCCCCGGTGGGTGTGGCCCCCGGTGGGTGTGGCCCCCGGTGGGCGCCGCCCCTGCGCGCGTGCCCGTGGGCGCCGTGCCCGTGGGCGCCCTCCGCAGCCGCCGTCAGCCGGCCCGGACCCCCGGCAACCGCCCGCCTCCGCGCACCCGGCCGCTCGCCGAGCCCCGGCGCCTCCGTCCGGACGCCGCGCCCGGGCGTCCGCTTTGCGTTCGGCGGCCGGTCCGGGTCAAGGTGGCTGTCACGGCGGAGGCGTACGACGACCTGGGGTGCGGGCATGGGCAGTGGGACGGAAGCGACGCACCGGGATCCCTCCCGGCCCGGGCGGCCCGGCGGATCCTGGAGCAGGCGCCGCTTCGTCGGGGTGGTCGGCGGCGCGGCCGCCGCGTCGGCCCTCGCGGGATGCGGCAGCGACGACGACGGCCCGGCGAAGGCGCAGGACTCACCGCAGGCCGCGCCGCCCGGACGGACCTCGCCCTCGGCGTCCGCCGCCCCGGAGTCCTCGCGGGGCTCCGCGGGCCCCCGCCCCCTCTACCTGGGCACCTACACCTCCGCCGAGGACGGCGGGAAGGGCATCGGGGTCGCCTCGTACGACCCCTCCTCGGGCGGCATCACCGGCGGGGACACGATCACCGGCGTCCAGGACCCGTCGTACCTCGCGGTGCACCCGGACGGCGCGACGCTGTACGCGGTGAACGAACGCGAGCCGGGCGCGGTGACCGCCGTGCGGCTGTCCGACGGGAAGGTGCTGGGCAGCAGGCCGACGGGCGGGGCGCACACCTGTCACGTGTCGGTCCATCCGGGCGGGCGGTGGCTGCTGAGCGCCGACTACGGCTCGGGCAGCGTGGCCGTGCATCCGATCGCCGCCTCGGGGGCGCTGGGCGAGCGCACGGACCGGGTGACGCACAGCCGTCCGGCGCCCCGGTCGGGTCAGCAGGGGCCGCACGCCCACCAGTTCCTCACGGCTCCGGACGGCGGACACGTCCTCGCCGTCGACTTCGGCACGGACACGGTGTACAGCTACCGGCTGGACGAGCGGGCCGGGACGCTCACGGAGGTCGCGCAGGCGCACACCCGGGCGGGCGCCGGGCCACGGCACCTCACCTTCCATCCCGGCGGCCGGTACGCCTATCTCGCCGACGAGGCGGACGACACCGTCGCGGTCTGCGCGTACGAGCCGTCGAGCGGGCGGCTGACGATCGGGAGGCCGCAGTCCACGGGGGCGAAGGCGGACACCAACTACCCGGCGCAGCTCGCGGTCACGCCGGACGGCGCGTACGCCTTCCTCGCCAACCGCGGCGACAACACCCTCGCCCGCTACGCGGTGGAGGCGGACGGGGCCCGGCTCCGGCTGCTCGGCACGGTGCCGGTGGAAGGCGACTTCCCCCGGCAGATCGCCCTCTCGCCCGACGGCGGCCTGCTGTTCGCGGCCAACCAGCGCTCCGGCACGGTCAGCGTCTTCCGGGTGGACGGCGCCGACGGCGGACTGCGGCTCGCGGGCGAGCCGTTCGCGTCACCCGTCGCCGTCTGCGCGCTGCCGCTGTAGGGCTCGGGGGCAGGCGGCGGCCGCCGCCTGGGAGAGCAGGACGTGCATGCGCTCGGTGAGCCGGCCGACGTCGTCGGCGGGCGCGTGGAAGGGCAGGCGGACGTCGCCGTGGGTACGGGCGCGCTCGATGCGCAGCGTCAGTCCGTGCCGGTCGACGGCGAGCGGCTGGACGCGGACGGCGCCGTGCAGGCTGTCCGGCCGGACGAGCCGGGTGAGCCGCTCCACGGCGTCGGGGTGGGCGTCGGCGAGATGGGTGAGCAGGTGCGCCTCGGCGCCGACGAGCGGGTCGGGCCGGGCGGCGGCGAACTCGTCGAGGCCGACGACGACCGCGCCGGTGGTCTCCTTCAGCACGACGCGGGTGGCGTGGAAGGCGAGGTGGCCGTCCTCGGGGGTGAACCAGCCGGCCAGCCAGAGCCGGGCGCGGATCCGGCCGCGTACCGGGACGGGCGCCACGTCCGCGAACTCCAGCACGGCGGACGGCTCGCCGCGGGGCGCGCAGATCGCGGCCGTGAGCAGGGCGCTGTCCTCGGGCACGTGCAGGATCACCCTGCCGTCCTCGTCGACGGTGTGCGCGCCCACGAACTCCTCGCGCCCGCCGTCGGCGGTCACCGCGCAGGACCATGACGCCGCGAGCACCGAACGGGCCCGCTCGGCGGCGGCAGGCACGGCAGCCCAGCTTTGGCTGTCACCCATCCCAGAACCTCCTTAGGTAAGCCTTGCCTAACCTATCGGAGATCGGAGCGTTCGCCAACCACGACGCCGCTCCTGGGGTTCAGGGGCCGGTCGACGGACCCCGGCAACGAGGGCACGACCGCCCCGCCGGCGTTCACGCCGGGCCGATGACCCCCAGCAGCGCCCGCGCGCACAACTCCCCCACCTGCTCCCGCGACAGATCCGCGCCGCGCAGCCACTCCAGGCAGACCGCCGTGGTGAACGCCAGCCAGCCGCGCACCGCCAGCCGCACGTCGGGGCGCTCCTCGAAGGCCGGGCCGAACTCCGGATCGGCGCCGAGCGCCGCCAGGATCTGCCGCTCCTGCGCCGCGAGCGCCCGCCGGTAGACCAGCCGCACGGCCTGGTCGCCGGAGGCGTCCGCACGATGGAAGGCCCGGTAGCCGTGGGCGTGGGCCGCCACGTACGCCAGGTAGGTGTCGAGGCCGGACGCCAGCTGCTCCCGGACGGGGACGCCGGGTACCGCGGCCGTCATGCGCAGCATCCGCTCGCTCTCGCGCTCCACGACCGCCGCGAAGAAGTCCCGCTTGGTGGGGAAATAGTGGTACAGCAGGCCTCGGGAGACCCCGGCGATCTCGGCGACCTGCTCGATCCACACGTCGTCGTACGGGCTCTCCGAGAACAGCCGCGCGCCGACCGACAGGAGCTGCTCCCTGCGCTCCTCGGTGCTGAGTCGGCGCCGGGTGCGCTCCCCCTGGTTCGCGGCCATCCCCGCACTTTACTTGACGCCGGTTCAACAGCGGCAGCAGACTGGGCCCGCTATTGAACCCACGTACAACATGCTCAACCTGCCGCTGCATCGAGGGAGATCGCGTCATGGCGGAGACGAAGGGGACCACGGCTGCCGCGGGAACGGCGGGGACGACGGGCGCACCGGCGGCGACGGGGACGATGTCGCCCGGGGCGGGGGGCGCCCTCCCGAAGGGGTTCCGCAGCGCGGAGTCCGGCTGGCCCGAGCTGGAGCGCATACCGCATCCGCCGCACCGGCTCCCCCTCCTCGGCGACGTCCTGGGCGCCGGCCGGCGCACTCCCCTCCAGGACTCCCTGCGGTACGCCCGGCAGCTGGGCCCGATCTTCCGCCGCAAGGCCTTCGGCCGGGAGTTCGTGTTCGTGTGGGGCTCCCGGCTGGCCGCCGACATGGCGGACGAGACGCGGTTCGCCAAGCACGTGGGGCTCGGCATCGCCAATCTGCGACCGGTCGTCGGAGACGCCCTGTTCACGGCGTACAACCACGAGCCGAACTGGCAGCTGGCCCACGACGTCCTGGCCCCCGGGTTCAGCCGGGAGGCGATGGCGGCCTACCACCCGATGATGCTGGACGTGGCGGACCGGCTCACCGGCCACTGGGACCGGGAGCTCGCCGCGGGCCGGGCGGTGGACGTGCCCGGTGACATGACCAAACTGACCCTGGAGACGATCGCCCGCACCGGGTTCGGACACGACTTCGCGTCCTTCGAGCGCGCCCGGCCGCACCCCTTCGTGACGGCGATGGTGGGCACCCTCAGCTACGCGCAGCGCCTCAACACCGTGCCCTCCCCCGCCCTGCTGCGCCGGGCCGCCCGCCGCAACGAGGCCGACATCGCCTATCTGAACCGCACGGTCGACGGGCTGGTGCGGGCCCGCCGCGACGGCGGTGGCGGGGACGGCGACCTGCTCGACCGGATGCTCGACACCGCCCATCCGACGACGGGCGAACGGCTGTCGGCGCAGAACGTGCGGCGCCAGGTCGTCACCTTCCTGGTCGCCGGCCACGAGACCACCTCGGGCGCGCTCTCCTTCGCCCTGCACTACCTGTCCCTCCACCCCGAGATCGCCGCCCGCGCCCGCGCCGAGGTGGACCGGGTGTGGGGGGACACGGCCGTGCCCGGGTACGAGCAGGTCGCGAAGCTGCGTTACGTCCGCCGGGTCCTCGACGAGGCGCTGCGGCTGTGGCCGACGGCGCCCGCCTTCGCGCGCGAGGCCCGGGCGGACACGGTGCTGGGCGGGGAGCACCCGATGCGGCGGGGCGGCTGGGCGCTGATCCTGACGGCCATGCTGCACCGGGACCCCGAGACGTGGGGGCCGGACGCCGAACGGTTCGACCCGGACCGCTTCGACGCGGCGGCCGTACGCGCGCGGGCCCCGCACACCTTCAAGCCGTTCGGCACCGGGGCACGGGCCTGCATCGGACGGCAGTTCGCGCTGCACGAGGCCACTCTGGTGCTCGGACTGCTGCTGCGCCGCTACGCACTGCGGCCGGACCCGGCGTACCGGCTCCGGGTGACGGAACGGCTGACGCTGATGCCGGAGGGCCTGCGGCTGCACCTGGTCCGGCGCACCCCGCCGCCGGCGGCCGGGAGGCCGTCCGGCGGGACGGTCGCCGAGGAGTGCGCGACGGCGGCGTCCTCAGAGCCGCGCTGTCCAGTGCGCGGGACGGGTGACTGACTCCGGCAGCCTGGTGTCCGCGCTGCCCCGGGCCGCGTTCAGCTGCGGCTGGGTCAGGAAGAAGGCGCCGGTCAGGTCGGCGTCGGCGAGGCCGGTGTCGCGCAGGTCCGCGCCGATCAGGTCCGCGCCGCGCAGATCCGCGCCGGTCAGGTCGGCGGCGATCAGACAGGCGCCGCGCAGGTCGGCGCCGCGCAGGTCGGCGCCCCGGAGACGGGCGCCCACCAGGTCGGCGCCCCGGCGGTCCTTCTTGCGCCCGCGGACACCCGCCCGGGCCAGTTCGCTGGTCTTCAGCAGCAGCAGGTTGACGTCCTGGCGGTGCGCGGGGACGTCGAGGGCCATCAGCTCGTCCGGGGACAGCAGGGTCAGTTCCTCGGTTCTCGCCAGGGCCGAGCGCAGATCGCCGTGGATCGGCCGGGCGGCGGGGAGGCCGAGCGCCTCGGTGAGATACCAGAGGAGTTCGTGGAGCTGGCGGACGACCGGGAAGACCTCGGACATCAGGCGGGCGTCCTCGGGCGCTCCCGTGCGCCGGTCCCGGCCGCCGAAGGTGTGCTGCGAGACCTTCTGCCCGGCGCCGAAGCAGTCGTAGACCGTGCAGCCGGTGAAGCCGCTCTGCCGCAGCCGCGCGTGGATCCCGCAGCGATGGTCCTCGCCGAGGTTGGGGCACTCCCTCCCCGCCGGCTTGTCGATCGCGAAGTCCGCGGAACGGGCGAAGGGCAGGGCCACGCAGCACAGGCCGAAGCAGTTCGCGCAGTCGCCGCGCAGTCCGGTCCCGTCCACCGTCTCGTGTTGCATGCCGCCCAGCCTACTGACCTGCCCGGCTACCGGTTGAACAGCTCGAACGCCACCGCCGGGCGGCCGCCGAACCGTTCGCCCACCGACTCGGCCACCCCGGTCAGGAAGCCCCGCGCATAGCTTTCCGGCTCCTCGTCGGTCAGCGCCTCGATGTAGGCGCGGTGTTCGAGCAGCGAGGCCACCGCCCGCTCCAGTCCCGCCGACGCGTCCACGGCGTGGGTGGGGGTCGCGGAGCCGGCCACCGCGACCCAGCGCACGCCGTTCCAGGGCTCCAGGCCCTGCTCGGTGAGTTCCGGGAAGATCCAGCGGTTGCCCGCGTCCCCGGCCGCGTCCAGGGTGGCCCGGCCGACCGCCACATGGTCGGGGGTGTTCCAGGCGACCCCGCCCCAGGTGTCGCGGTGGTTGAGGGTGATCACCAGTTCGGGACGGTGCCGGCGGATCGCGGCGGCGATGTCGCGGCGCAGGGCGGGACCGTACTCGACGACGCCGTCCCGGTGGTCCAGGAACTCGACCGTGGACACGCCCACCACGGCGGCGCCGGCCCGCTGCTCGCGCTCGCGCAGCGGGCCGCACTGCGCGGGCGCGAGGGTGTCGATGCCCGCCTCGCCCCGCGTCGCCAGCACGTAGGCGACCTCACGGCCGGCGTCGGTCCAGGCGGCGACGGCCGCGGAGCACCCGTATTCGAGGTCGTCCGGGTGTGCCACCACGGCCAGGGCGCGCCGCCAGTCCTCGGGCATCGGCCGGAGCGGTGTGATCGTCGGCTCGGTCATGCCCGCAGACTAACCGGTGACGCGCCCGTCACGCCTCGTCACGGGCGAGGGCGAGCAGCCGGTCCAGGACGCGGGGGCCGCCGGCCCGGACGCCGTCGTGCTCGAACTCGTCGGTGACCCAGGTGCGCAGGCCGCGGATGGCGCGGGCGGTGCGCAGGGAGTCGGCGGTGTCGACGTACAGGTCGTCGTGGTAGATCGCCGCGGCCACCGGGACCTCGTTGGCGGCGAGGCGCGCCGGGTCGTAGAGGGGCGGCCAGTCCGTGCGGGCGGCGAGGAGTTCGGCGGTCTCGCGCAGCGGGCGCAGCGCGGGGTCGATGTCGAACATCCACGGGTGGACGGTCTCGCCGGTGAGGAGCAGCGGTCCGTCGCCGGTGAGCGTCTTCGCCGCGTCGAACTGCGGGAACTCGGCGCGCACCCGGTCGGCGGCCCAGGCGGTGGGGCGGCTGTCCTGGCCGTAGATCGCCTCGTGGATCAGGGCGTAGAGGGGGTGTCCGGCGTAGGAGAGCAGGCCCTGCATCTCCTCCTGGAAGGCGTCGGACAGGGCCGGGCCGTCCGGGGTGGGGACGAAGACCTCCTCGAGGAGGTGGTGCAGACGGTGACTGCCCTCGCCGCCGCCGAGCAGGATGCCGAGGGTCTGGAAGGCCTCGACGGTGAGGCGGTAGCCGTTCGGGAGGGTCACCTCGTGGTGCAGGAGGTGGTCGGCGATCCGGCGGACGCGCTCGACGTCCTGGGGGTAGCGGGCGTAGTGCGCGGCGACCTTGCGCTCCATGCGCGGGTAGGCGGCGCGGTACACGTCGTCGGCGTGCCCGTCTAGGGAGGGCAGGCCGCCGGTGATCAGGGCGGCGGCCAGTCCCTCGGGGGCCAGGGACAGGTAGCTGACCGTGCAGAAGCCGCCGAAGCTCTGGCCGAGGACGGTCCAGGGGGCGCCGCCGGTGACCTCGCGGCGGATCAGCTCGCAGTCGCGGACGATGGAGTCGCCGCGGAAGTGCGCCAGGTAGTCGGCCTGCTCGGCCGGGCCGCCGCGCAGCGGGAGGGTCTGGCGGTTGGCCGGGGTGGAGTGGCCGGTGCCCCGCTGGTCGAGGAGGAGGACCCGGTACTCCTTCAGCGCGCGCCCGAGCCAGGCCGGTCTGCCGACGAACCGGTTGGCGCCGAAGCCGGGGCCGCCCTGCAGGTAGAGCAGCCACGGCAGGTCCTGGTCCGCCTTCTCGCTCGCCACGACCTCGCGGGCGTAGAGCCCGATCGTCTCGCCGTCCGGGTCGGCGTGGTCGAGGGGGACGGTGAAGCGGCGGTCGGTGAGGACCACGCCGGGCTGGCGATAGCTGACGGACAAGGGAGGCTCCCGGGACGATCGGTGTAAGGGCCGCGTCCCAGTTGAGCACATGTCCGGGCGGTGCAGGAGCCCGGGGGATCATGAACAGCTACTGAACGGGCACTCAGCACCGCTACTGAACGGCCGCTCAGCCGCCGGGCCGCCAGCTCAGCGTGCCGAGAGGCTGGACCTGCGCACCACCAGCTCCGGCTGGAGCACCACCCGCCGGTGTTCGTGCCGGCCGGCGCCCGCCTCGCCTTCCTCGGTCTCCTCCAGCAGCATCTCGGCGGCCAGCGCGCCCATCGTGACGGCGGGCTGCCGGACCGAGGTGAGGGGGACCGCCGCGGCGGCCGCGAACTCGATGTCGTCGTAGCCGACGATGGCCAGGTCCTCCGGGACGTTCACCCCGGCCGCGTACATCGCCTGGAGCACGCCGAGGGCGAGCAGGTCGTTGGCGCAGAACACGGCGGTCGGGCGGTCGGCCAGGCCGAGCAGACGGGCGCCCGCGTCCCGCCCGGCGGCCACGTCGAGCCGCTCGGTGGGCAGTTCGCGCAGGCACTCCGGGCCGAGGCCCGCCTCGGCGAGCGCGTTCAGGGCGCCGGTGCGGCGGTCGCGGACCTGGGTGAATCCGGGCGGGCCGCTGACATAGGCGATCGAGCGGTGTCCGGCGTCGATCAGATGCCGCACGGCGAGCGCGCCGCCCGCCACGTCGTCGACCGAGACCGAGCACTCGGTGGTGCCCTCGGAGACCCGGTCGACCAGGACGAAGGGGATGCCGTGCCGCCGGAAGGAGGCGATGTTGCGGCCGGTCGCGTCGGCCGGGGTGAGCAGCACGCCCCGCACCCGCTGCTCCGCGAAGAGCGACAGGTACTCGGCCTCCTCGCCGGCGCTCTCGGCGCTGTTGCAGACCATCACGCCGAGCCCCGCGTCACGGGCGGCCCGCTCGGCGCCGCGGGCGACGTCCACGAAGAAGGGGTTGCCCATGTCGAGCACGAGCAGCCCCATGATCCGGCTGCGTCCCGCGCGCAGCTGCCGGGCGGACTCGCTGCGCACGTAGCCGAGCCGGTCTATCGCCGACAGCACGCGCGCCCGGGTCTCGGTGGCGACGGTGTCCGGGCGGTTGATGACGTTCGACACCGTGCCGACGGAGACTCCGGCGGCACGTGCGACGTCCTTGATTCCCACCGGCTGGGCCATCAGGCGGGGACCTCCAGGTGAACGGGATACGGCGGGACGGCCTTCACATTACCGTCACTCGCCGCACCCCTGTCCGAGTACGGATTCGGGTCGGATCAGGGTCATGCGGGCAGTGCGAAGTCCACGACGTGGAGCGCCGAGGGGGTCGTCCCGCTCGATTTCTCCTGGTACATGAACGACAGCACGTTGTCGGCCTTGACGCGCAGTTCGTCGACCACGACCTCGCCGAAGGCGTTGAGGCCGCTGCCGTCGAAGAGCACGGTCCAGTCCGTGTGGCCGGACGCCTTGGAGGCGCCGGCGATCCGGCCGAAGGGGAAGATCGCGTACGCGTTGTCGTACCTGTCCAGGACCAGCTTGGTGCGCTGGCTGGAGCCGAGGACGACGGGTATCTCCGTCTTCTGCCAGCTCCCGGAGGAGTTCTTGCGCAGATGGAACGCGCGGCCGTTGGCGGTGCGGTCGCTGACGTAGTCGGTGGTGCACTGGCCGAAGCGGCCGGGGACGTAGCTGATGATCGCGTGCGGGAGGCCTGCGGAGTCGGTGGCCTGGCTCTCCTGGTTCATCAGGGAGTGGTCGGGGTTGAGCGCGTCCACGACGAGTCCGACGTCCGTGACGGCGACCTTGTCGGAGCCGCCGGTGGTGCCGACGACGGCGCCCGCGTCGTTGAGCCAGGTGCGGCCGCGGTCGGTGGAGTGGACGTAACCGGTGTCGTGGTTGGTGATGCCGCCGCTGGAGCACATCACGGCGCCGTTCTGCTCGCGCCAGGTGAAGAAGGAGTGCAGTCGGCCGTCGACGCCGTAGTCCATGCCGTGCAGGTACATGTTGCGCGCGGTCGAGGTGCCGTGCTCGCTGGTGTAGGTGCCGGTGGAGCTGGACCACTCGCCGAGGTTCGTCCAGGTGGAACCGTCGTACTCCGCGAGGGCGTTGCGGCCGTCGCCGGAGACGCCGACCCGGTAGCTGAGCTGGAGCCTGCCCTCGGGGGTGGCGATGAACTGCGGGTAGGTGAACCGGGTGGTGAGCGCGAGGCCGTCCAGGGTGGTCTGGACGGCGCCGAAGACGGAGGACGTCCAGGAGGTCGCCGCCGGGTTGTCCAGGAGTCCGGCGTTCGACTTCACGTAGAAGAAGCCGTCGCTGTGGGAGTCCATGTTGAGGTGCAGACGGCCGTCCGTCTTCGAGACGCCCATGGAGATGACGTTGTGCGAGTCGCTCGCCTTGAGCTGGTGCGGGAGGGTGACGGTGGACCAGGTGGTGCCGCCGAGGACGCGACGGGCGACGACCGCGTTCTTGGTCGAGGTGTACCAGGCGGCGTACTGGTAGCCCTTGTAGGTCAGCAGGCCGTTCTTCTGGAACGAGTTGTTGTTGACCAGGCCGTCGTAGGACACGAAGAACACGGCCGTGGCGTCGAGTTGGGTGGTGGCCTTCCTGGTGACCGAGGGGCCGGGGTCGGCGGCGCGGGCGGTGCCGGCGGCGAGGACGGGGGACGCCGCGGCGCTGAGGAGGGCGCCGGCCAGCAGGGTGCGTCGTCTCATCTCGGGGGACTCCATCGTCTGCGAGAGCGGGAGGCAGCGGGGAACACGGCGGGGACCGGAGGGGGACGGGGGTGTCAGGCGAGGTGGAACACTTCGGTGAGCGGCTTCATCGCC
Source organism: Streptomyces sp. 3330 (assembly GCF_031456635.1). NCBI lineage: Bacteria > Bacillati > Actinomycetota > Actinomycetes > Kitasatosporales > Streptomycetaceae > Streptomyces > Streptomyces sp. 3330. Next base: position 220,864 of record NZ_JAVDVA010000014.1, on the reverse strand, counting down.
TCGTCGGGCCGGGCTCCGTCGAGCGACTCGAAGAACGGGGCCATCTCCGCCTGCCACCGGGCGTTGACGTCGGCGGCCTCCATGCCGGCCTGGGCGGCGGCGAAGTCCTCCGTCTCCAGATAGCCGACGAGCAGGCCGTCGTCTCTCAGGAACAGGGAGTAGTTGTGCCAGCCGGTGGCCGAGAGAGCTTCGAGCATCTCCGGCCACACGGCGGCATGGCGTTCGCGGTACTCGGCGAGCCGGTCCTGTCGGACCTTGAGCAGGAAACAGACGCGCTGCATGACGTACCGCTCCTCCGTGGGGGGTTGAGGTGTCCGGCGACTAGAAGTTGAACTGGTCGATGTTCTTGGCGTCGAACACGGTCGGCTTGCCGAGGCTGATCACGCCGTCCTTGCCGATGGTGTACGTGGTGCCGCCGGCCTTGAAGGTCTCCCCCTCCGCGCCGGTGATCTGGCCCGAGACCAGCGCCACCGCCGTCCGGGCGGCCAGCGCGCCGAGCTTCGCGGGGTCCCACAGCTCGAAGGCGTCGACGGTGCCGTTCTTGACGTAGGTGCGCATGTCGTTCGGGGTACCGAGGCCGGTCAGCTTGACCTTGCCCTTGTACTTGGAGCCCGACAGGTACTGGGCGGCCGCCTTGATGCCGACGGTGGTCGGGGAGATGATCCCCTTCAGGTTCGGGTACTCCTGGAGCAGGCCCTGGGTCTGCTGGAAGGACTTCTGGGCGTCGTCGTCGCCGTACGCGACCTTGACGAGCTTGATGTCCTTGTACTTGGCGTCCTTCAGCTCGTCCTTCATGAAGTCGATCCAGGTGTTCTGGTTCGTCGCGGTCTGCGCGGCGGACAGAATCGCGATCTCGCCCTTGTAGCCGATCTGTTCGGCCAGCAGCTGCACCTCGGTACGGCCCAGGTCCTCGGCGGAAGCCTGCGAGACGAAGGCGTTGCGGCACTCGGGGTTGGTGTCCGAGTCGTAGGTGACGACCTTGATCTTGTTGCTCATGGCCTGCTTGAGCGCGGTGCACAGGGCACCCGGGTCCTGGGCCGACACGGCTATCGCGTCGACCTGCTGCTGGGTCAGCGTGTTGACGTAGGAGACCTGGCCGGAGGTGTCGGTGCCGCTGTTGGTGCCGACCTCCTTGTAGCTGGAGCCCAGTTCCTTCAGAGCCGCCTCGCCGCCCTTGTCGGAGCTGGTGAAGTAGGGGTTGTTGACCTGCTTGGGCAGGAAGCCGACGGTCAGGCCCTTCTTGGTGGCCGCGTTCGGGTCGGCCTTGCCGGCCGAGGCGGCGGCGCCGGTGCTCTCGTTCTTCACGTCCTCCTTGGTCGTGCCGCCGCAGGCGGTGGCGGCGAGCGCGAGGGAGGAGACGGCGGCGAGGGCCGCACAGGCACGACGGAGGGATGACTTGCGCATCACGGGGTTCCTTTACGAGGGTGAGCGAAGCGGGGTTAAGCCGTCGGAGTCGGGGCCGTGGCTCTGCGGCCCGCCCGTGCGACGGCGATCTGGCGCGCGACCCGGGGGCCGAGCACGGAGACGACGAGCAGAACGCCGGTGACGACGATCTGCGACTGGGCGGAGACGTCCTGGAGGCTCATCACGTTCTGCGCGGCGCCGAGCAGGAAGACTCCGGCGATCGCGCCGCCGAGCGTGCCCTTGCCGCCGTCGAAGTCGATGCCGCCGAGCAGGACGGCCGCGATGACGGAGAGTTCGAGGCCGGTGGCGTTGTCGTAGCGGGCGCTGGCGTAGTGCAGGGCCCAGAAGATGCCGGTGAGGGAGGCCAGCAGGCCGGTCACCGTGAACAGGATCAGCTTGTGCCGCCTGACCCGGATGCCGGCGAACCGGGCGGCCTCCTCGCTGGCGCCGATCGCGAACAGCGAGCGGCCGAACGGGGTGGCGTGCAGGACGACCACGGCGATCGCGAGCAGGACGACGAAGGGCAGGAGGGCCTGCGGGAGGAAGGTGTCCCCGAGCCGGCCGGCCGCGAAGTCCAGGTACTGGGTGGGGAAGTCGGTGACCGCGTCGGAGCCGAGCACGATCTGCGCGATGCCCCGGTAGGCGGCCATGGTGCCGATGGTGACGGCGAGCGACGGGAGCCCGAGGCGGGTCACGAGCAGGCCGTTGACCAGCCCGCACACCACGCCGAGCAGCAGACAGATCGGGATGATGGCCTCGATCGTGAGGCCCTGGTTCCACAGGGCGCCCATCACCGCGCCGGACAGCCCGGCGGTGGAGGCGACGGACAGGTCGATCTCGCCGGAGACCACCAGCAGGGTCATCGGCAGCGCGATGAGCGCGATGGGCAGGGTGTTGCCGATCAGGAACGACAGGTTGAGGGCGTTGCCGAAGCCGTCCACGAAGGAGAACGAGAACAGCAGCAGGACGATCAGGAGGGCGCCGACGACCGTGTCCCAGCGGACGGCGCGGGTGAGCGACTCAGGCATGGCCGGCGTCTCCCTTCTTGACGGTGGTCTTCTCGGGGGCGGTGGTGGTCCTGGCCGCGGCCGACTTCTTCTTCAGCGCGGACGCCACCCGCAGGGCGACGACCCGGTCGACCGCGATGGCCAGCAGGAGCAGCACGCCGTTGATGGCGAGCACCCAGACCGAGCTGACGCCGAGCGCGGGCAGGACGCTGTTGATGGAGGTGAGCAGCAGCGCGCCGAGGGCCGCGCCGTAGACGCTGCCGGAACCGCCGGTGAACACGACGCCGCCGACCACGACCGCGCTGACGACGGTGAGTTCGTAGCCGTTGCCGGTCCCGGAGTCGACGTTGCCGAACCGGGCCAGGTACATCGCCCCGGCGAGGCCGGCGAGGCCGCCGCAGAAGGTGTACGCGGCGAGGATCCGCTTGCGGACCGGGATGCCGGCGAGCCGGGCGGCCTCCGGGTTGGAGCCGAGCGCGTACAGCTCGCGGCCGCTGCCGAAGTGCTTGAGGTAGTACGCGGTGGCGACGAGCACGGCGAGCGCGATGAGCGCCAGCCACGGCACCGCGGACAGACCGCCGGAGCCGAAGTCCACGAAGGAGCCGGGCAGGTCGGCGGCAGTGATCTGGCGGGAGCCGACCCAGATGGAGTCGATACCGCGGATGATGTACAGCGTGCCGAGGGTGACGACCAGGGCGGGCACCTGACCGAGGCTGACCAGCAGGCCGTTGAGGAGCCCGAAGCCGACGCCGAGCAGGATCGCCAGCACGATCGCGATCACCGGGTTGCCGCCGCCGTGCAGATACGTGCCGGCGGCGAAGGCGCTGATGCCGAGGGTGGAGCCGACCGACAGGTCGACGTTGCGGGTGATGACGACCAGGGACTGGCCGGTGGCGACCAGCACCAGGATGGTCGCGTTCAGCAGCAGGTCCTTGATGCCCTGCTCGGACAGGAACTCGCTGTTGCCGGCCTGGGTGACGGCGATCATCACCAGGAACACGACCAGGATGGCGAGTTCGCGCATCTTGAAGACGCGGTCGACCAGCCGGGTGCCGCTGGACTTCGGCACCTCGGCGACGGGGGCCTCGGGGGAGGTGGTCACCGTCATGCGGCGGCCCTCCCGGTGGCTGCGGCCATCACGGTTTCCTCGGTGGCTTCGGTGCGGGGGATCTCGGCGGCGAGCCGGCCCTCGTGCATCACCAGCACGCGGTCGGCCATGCCGAGGATCTCGGGCAGGTCGGAGGAGATCATCAGGACGGCGACCCCGTCCGCGGCCAACTCGCTGAGCAGCCGGTGCACTTCGGCCTTGGTGCCGACGTCGATGCCGCGGGTGGGCTCGTCGACGATGAGCACCTTGGGGCCGGTGGCGAGCCACTTGGCGAGGACGACCTTCTGCTGGTTCCCGCCGGACAGCGTGTTGACGGTGTCGGCGATCCGGGCGTACTTCACCTGGAGCTTGACCGCCCAGTCGAGGGAGCGGCTGCGCTCGGCGCCGCGGTCCATCAGGCCGGCCTTCACGGTCGTCCGCAGGCCGGTCAGGCCGATGTTGCGCTCGATGGACATGTCCATCACCAGGCCCTGGGCCCGGCGGTCCTCGGGGACCAGCGCGAGGCCGGCCGCCATCGCGGTGGAGGGCGCGCCGTTGGTCAGCGCGCGGCCGTCCACGGCGACCTCCCCGGCGTCCCAGCGGTCGATGCCGAAGACCGCCCGGGCGACCTCCGTGCGGCCGGCGCCCACGAGTCCGGCGAGGCCGACGATCTCGCCGCGCCGGACCTCGAAGGAGACGTCGGTGAAGACGCCCTCGCGGGTCAGTCGGCGCACGCTCAGGGCGACCTCGCCCGGCGTCACGTCCTGCTTGGGGTAGAGCTCGTCGAGGTCGCGGCCGACCATCCGGCGGACCAGGTCGTCCTCGGTCATGCCCGCCAGGGGTTCGCTGGCGATCCACGCGCCGTCGCGCAGGGTGGTCACCCGCTGGCAGATCTCGAAGATCTCCTCCAGCCGGTGCGAGATGAACAGCACCGCGGCGCCCTGCTCCCGCAGGGTGCGCACGACGCCGAACAGCCGGGCGACCTCGCTGCCGGTGAGGGCGGCGGTCGGCTCGTCCATGATCAGGACCCGGGCGTCGAAGGAGAGCGCCTTGGCGATCTCGACGATCTGCTGGTCCGCGATGGACAGGCCGCGCGCCGGGCGGTCGGGGTCGAGCTCGACGCCCAGGCGCCGCATCAGCGCGGCGGTGGCCGTGTGGGTGGCCTTGTGGTCGATGCGGCCGAGGGCGCGCCGGGGCTGGCGGCCCATGAAGATGTTCTCGGCGATCGAGAGGTCGGGGAAGAGCGTGGGCTCCTGGTAGATCACGGCGATGCCGGCGTCGCGGGCGTCGCCCGGGCCGTGGAAGACGACGGGCTCACCGTCGAGCAGCACCCGACCCGCGTCGGGTCGGTGCACTCCCGCGAGGGTCTTGATGAGCGTGGACTTGCCCGCGCCGTTCTCTCCGGCGAGGGCGTGCACCTCGCCGGGGAACAGTTCGAGGGAGACGCCCCGCAGGGCGCGGACGGCGCCGAAGGACTTGTCGACGTCCCTCAACGCAAGCACCGGGGCTGGTCCCGCGTCGGACGGGTGGGTCATGGATGGCTCCTCGACGACGCCCGGGACAGGCCCTCACAGCGTCGTGAAAGGTTTCAACTGGATTGCCGGGACGTTAGGCATCCGGGCCATGTCACGTCAATGGGTACGTCTCGAAAAGTTTTCGATAGCCGAAGGTCACGCGGCGGTCACGGAGAACGAAGCAGGCCGGAGGGCTTGACACCCTCCTCGCGGCCTCATAGCTTCCCCTACTGAATCGTTTCATCCGGGAGGAGATCCGGACCGATGTCACAGGAGCCCGAAGTGACCGACCTCGCCGCGGTGAAGGCCGCGCTCAAGACCCAGGCCGTCGAGACGCCGTCGTGGGCGTACGGGAACTCAGGCACCCGTTTCAAGGTGTTCGCCCAGCAGGGTGTCCCGCGCACCCCGCAGGAGAAGGTGGACGACGCCGCCCAGGTGCACGCGTTCACCGGCGCGGCCCCGACCGTGGCGCTGCACATCCCGTGGGACAAGGTGGAGGACTACTCCGCACTTGCGAAACATGCCGAGGACCGCGGCGTGAAGCTGGGGGCGATCAACTCCAACACCTTCCAGGACGACGCCTACAAGCTGGGCAGCATCTGCCATCCGGACGCGGCGGTGCGACGCAAGGCTCTCGATCATCTGCTCGAGTGCGTCGACATCATGGACGCGACGGGTTCCGCCGATCTGAAGCTGTGGTTCGCCGACGGCACGAACTATCCCGGTCAGGACGACCTCCGGGGGCGGCAGGACCGGCTCGCCGAGGGCCTCTCCGCGGTGTACGAGCGGCTCGGGGACGGGCAGCGGATGCTCCTGGAGTACAAGTTCTTCGAGCCCGCGTTCTACTCCACGGACGTGCCGGACTGGGGCACGGCGTACGCGCACTGCCTGAAGCTCGGGCCCAAGGCGCAGGTCGTGGTGGACACCGGGCACCACGCGCCCGGCACCAACATCGAGTTCATCGTCGCCACGCTGCTGCGCGAGGGGAAGCTCGGCGGGTTCGACTTCAACTCGCGGTTCTACGCGGACGACGACCTCATGGTGGGTGCCGCCGACCCGTTCCAGCTGTTCCGGATCATGTACGAGGTCGTGCGCGGCGGCGGGTTCACCTCCGACGTGGCGTTCATGCTCGACCAGTGCCACAACATCGAGGCGAAGATCCCGGCGATCATCCGGTCCGTGATGAACGTGCAGGAGGCCACGGCGAAGGCGCTGCTCGTCGACCGGTCGGCGCTGGCCGCCGCCCAGGCCTCCGGTGACGTGCTGGAGGCGAACGCGGTCGTGATGGACGCGTACAACACGGATGTGCGTCCGCTGCTGCGTGAGGTGCGGGAGGAGTCGGGGCTGGACCCCGACCCCATGGCTGCCTACCGGGCGTCCGGCTGGGCGGAGAAGATCGTCGCAGAGCGGGTGGGCGGCGAGCAGGCCGGCTGGGGCGCGTAGGCCCCCGCTTCACCTGTCTGTCGCGGACCGCGCCCGTCGTGGCCGGTCGCGCGGTCCGCCCCGCCCCTTCCGGGGGCCTCCCCCACCCGCGTTCGAGAAGTAAGGAATCCGCATGACCACCCACCCCGAAGCCGCCGCCCTCCTCGGCCGGTCCCACCGGCTCGGCGCCGACCCCCGGAACACCAACTACGCCGGCGGCAACACCTCCGCCAAGGGCACCGACACCGACCCCGTGACCGGCGGGGACGTCGAGCTGATGTGGGTGAAGGGGTCCGGTGGCGACCTGGGCACCCTGACCGGGGCCGGGCTCGCCGTGCTGCGGCTGGACCGGCTGCGGGGACTCGTCGACGTCTACCCGGGCGTCGAGCGCGAGGACGAGATGGTGGCCGCGTTCGACTACTGCCTGCACGGCAAGGGCGGAGCGGCGCCTTCGATCGACACGGCCATGCACGGTCTCGTCGACGCCGCCCACGTCGATCACCTGCACCCCGACTCCGGGATCGCGCTGGCCTGCGCCGCCGACGGGGAGAAGCTGACGGCCGAGTGCTTCGGCGACACCGTCGCGTGGGTGCCCTGGCGGCGGCCCGGCTTCCAGCTGGGGCTCGACATCGCCGCCATCAAGGCGGCCAACCCGCAGGCGATCGGCGTGGTCCTCGGCGGCCACGGGATCACCGCCTGGGGCGACACCTCCGAGGAGTGCGAGCGCAACTCGCTGCACATCATCCGGACCGCCGAGGCCTTCCTCGCGGAGAAGGGGAAGGCCGACCCGTTCGGCCCGGTCCTCGACGGCTACGCGGCGCTGCCCGGGGACGAGCGGCGGGAGCGGGCCGCCGCGCTCGCGCCCTACGTGCGGGCCATCGCCTCCCAGGACCGCCCCCAGGTGGGGCACTTCACCGACTCCGAGGCCGTTCTCGACTTCGTGGCCCGGGCCGAACACCCGCGGCTCGCCGCGCTGGGCACCTCCTGCCCCGACCACTTCCTGCGCACCAAGGTGCGGCCGCTGGTCCTGGACCTGCCGCCCACCGTCGCGGTGGAGGACGCGGTCGCGCGGCTGAAGGAACTGCACGCCGAGTACCGCGAGGAGTACGCCGCCTACTACCGGCGGCACGCCGACGCCGACTCCCCCGCCCTGCGCGGCGCCGACCCGGCGATCGTGCTGGTCCCGGGCGTGGGCATGTTCTCCTTCGGCAAGGACAAGCAGACCGCGCGGGTCGCCGGCGAGTTCTACGTCAACGCGATCAACGTCATGCGGGGCGCCGAAGCGGTGTCCTCGTACGCGCCGATCGAGGAGTCGGAGAAGTTCCGCATCGAGTACTGGGCCCTGGAGGAGGCCAAGCTCCAGCGGATGCCCGCGCCGAAGCCGCTGGCCACCCGGGTGGCCCTGGTCACGGGCGCCGGCAGCGGGATCGGCAAGGCCATCGCCCGGCGGCTGGTCGCCGAGGGCGCCTGTGTCGTCGTCGCGGACCTCGACGCGGGGAACGCGGCCGCCGTGGCCGAGGAGCTCGGCGGGGCCGACAAGGCCGTCGCCGTCACCGTCGACGTGACCTCCGAGGAGCAGATCGCCGCCGCCTTCCGGGAGGCCGTGCTCGCCTTCGGCGGCGTCGACCTCGTCGTCAACAACGCCGGGATCTCCATCTCCAAGCCGCTGCTGGAGACGTCGGCGCGCGACTGGGACCTCCAGCACGACATCATGGCCCGCGGATCGTTCCTCGTCTCGCGGGAGGCGGCGCGGGTGATGATCGCGCAGGAGCTGGGCGGCGACATCGTCTACATCGCGTCGAAGAACGCCGTCTTCGCGGGCCCGAACAACATCGCCTACTCCGCCACCAAGGCCGACCAGGCCCACCAGGTGCGCCTGCTGGCCGCAGAGCTGGGCGAGCACGGCATCCGCGTCAACGGCGTCAACCCGGACGGCGTGGTGCGCGGGTCGGGCATCTTCGCGGGCGGCTGGGGCGCGCAGCGCGCCGCGACCTACGGCATCGACGAGGAGAAGCTCGGCGAGTTCTACGCGCAGCGCACCATCCTCAAGCGCGAGGTGCTGCCGGACCATGTCGCGAACGCGGTGTTCGCGCTCACCGGCGGCGAGCTCACCCACACCACCGGACTGCACGTCCCCGTCGACGCGGGTGTGGCGGCCGCGTTCCTCCGGTGACGGCCGTGCGGTCGTACGCGGCGGTCGACCTCGGCGCGTCCAGCGGGCGCGTCATGGTCGGCCGGGTGGGCCCTGACTCGCTGGAGCTGACGGAGGCGCACCGCTTCCCCAACCGGCCCGTCCGGGTCCCGGAGGGCCTGCGCTGGGATGTGCTGTCCCTGTACGCGGGGGTGCTGGCCGGGCTCCGGGCGGCGGGCCGGGTCGACTCGGTCGGCATCGACAGCTGGGCCGTGGACCACGGCCTGCTCGACGCCGACGGGGCCCTGCTCGGGAACCCGGTGCACTACCGGGACGCCCGCACCGAGGGGATCGCCGAGAAGGTGTGGGCGACCGTGCCCGCCGCCGAGCTCTACGCGGCCACCGGGCTCCAGTACGCGCCCTTCAACACCCTCTACCAGCTGGCTGCGGCGAGCGGGACGCGGCAACTGGCCCACGCCAGGCGCCTGCTGCTCATCCCGGACCTGCTGGCGTACTGGCTGACCGGAGAGCAGGGCACCGAGCTCACCAACGCCTCCACCACCCAGCTGATCGACCCCGCGACGGGCGACTGGGCGTACGACGTCGCCGCCCGGCTCGGCATCGACCTGGAGCTGTTCGCGCCGCTGCGGCGGCCCGGCGACCCGGCGGGGCTGCTGCGGGCGGAGGTGCTCGAGGAGACGGGGCTGACCGGGCCCGTGCCCGTGACGACGGTCGGCTCGCACGACACCGCCTCCGCCGTGGCCGCCGTCCCGGCGACCGGCGAGCGGTTCGCCTACATCTGCACCGGCACCTGGTCGCTGGCCGGCCTGGAGCTGGCGGCGCCCGTGCTCACCGAGGAGAGCCGGGCCGCCAACTTCACCAACGAGCTGGGACTGGACGGCACGGTCCGCTACCTGCGCAACATCATGGGCCTGTGGCTCCTCCAGGAGTGCGTGCGGGCCTGGGGCGACCCGGACCTGGGCGGACTGCTGCGGGAGGCGGCCGCCGTGCCCGCGCTGCGCTCGGTCGTGGACGCCGGGGACGCGGCGTTCCTGGCCCCCGGCCGGATGCCGGAGCGGATCGCCGAGGCGTGCCGGGCGTCCGGGCAGCCGGTGCCCGCCACCCCGGCGGAGATCACGCGGTGCATCCTCGACTCGCTCGCCCTGGCCCACCGGCGGGCCGTCGACGAGGCCCAGCGGCTCGCCGACCACCCGGTGGACGTCGTGCACATCGTCGGGGGCGGCACCCGCAACGCGCTGCTGTGCCAGCTCACCGCCGACGCCTGCGGGCTGCCGGTGGTGGCCGGTCCGACGGAGGCCGCGGCCCTCGGCAACGTGCTCGTCCAGGCGCGGGCGCACGGACTGGTCGGCGACCGTGCCGACATGCGCCGGCTGCTCGCCCGCACCCAGCCGCTGACGCGCTACGAGCCGCAGGGCGGCACGGAGCGGTGGCGCGAGGCGGAGGCCCGGCTCGCCGCACGGTGAGCCGGGGCCTCCCCCGGGCCTCTGCAGCGGGCTACTCTGCACTCATCCGATGACCTACCCGCAAGGAGCCGCGATGCGTGTCGCACTGTTCCTGACCTGTGTCAACGACACGCTCTATCCGGATACCGGCCGTGCCGTGGTGAAACTCCTGACCAGGCTGGGCGTCGACGTCGACTTCCCGATGGCCCAGACCTGCTGCGGCCAGGCCCACTACAACACCGGCTACCGCCATGAAGCCGAGCCGCTCGCCCGGCATTTCTCCGATGTCTTCGGGGAGTACGAGGCGATCGTGACGCCCTCCGGGTCGTGCGGGGCGATGGTGCGGGAGCTGTATCCGCGGATGGGCGAGCGGGCCCGGGCCGAGGGGCGGGGGGACTCCCTCGCCGCCACGCTGGCGCCGGTGGTGCCGAAGACGTACGAACTCACCGAGTTCCTGGTGGACGTGCTCGGGGTGACGGACGTCGGCGCGTACTACCCGCACAAGGTGACCTATCACCCGACGTGTCACGGGCTGCGCGGGCTGGGCCTCGGGGAGCGGCCCCGGCGGCTGCTCGAGGCGGTCGAGGGGCTGGACCTGGTGGAGCTGCCGGGGGCCGACGAGTGCTGCGGCTTCGGCGGCACCTTCGCGCTGAAGAACGCCGACGTCTCGGCGGCGATGGGCGCCGACAAGGTGCGCAACGCCGAGTCGACGGGCGCCGAGGTCCTGTGCGCGGCGGACAACTCCTGCCTGATGCACATCGGCGGGACCATGACCCGGCTGGAGACCGGCATGCGTCCTGTGCACATCGCCGAGATCCTGGCGAACACGAAGGAGGGCCCGGCGGCATGAGCGGGACGTTCGTAGGAATGCCGGCCTTCCCGAAGGCGGCGCACGAGGCGGTCGGCGACCGGACCCTGCGCGCGAATCTGCGGCACGCCACCCACACCATCCGGGCCAAGCGCGCGAGCGCCGTGGCCGAGGTGTCGGACTGGGCGGAGCTGCGGGAGGCGGGCAAGCGGATCAAGGACCACACGCTGCGTCATCTCGACCGGTACCTGGTCCAGTTGGAGGAGTCGGTGACGGCGGCGGGCGGCATCGTCCACTGGGCCGCCGACGCCGACGAGGCCAACCGGATCGTCGCCGACCTGGTCAAGGAGACGGGCGAGTCGGAGGTCGTCAAGGTCAAGTCCATGGCCACGCAGGAGATCGGGCTCAACGAGGCGCTGGAGGCGGAGGGCGTCCGCGCCTACGAGACCGACCTCGCCGAGCTGATCGTGCAGCTCGGCAAGGACCGGCCGTCGCACATCCTGGTCCCCGCGATCCACCGCAACCGGGGTGAGATCCGGGACATCTTCACCCGCGAGATGAGCGAGTGGGGCCGCCCCGCCCCCGAGGGGCTGACCGACACCCCCGCCGAACTGGCCGACGCCGCCCGGCTGCACCTGCGCGAGAAGTTCCTGCGCGCCAAGGTCGGCGTCTCCGGGGCCAACTTCATGGTCGCCGAGACCGGCACCCTGGTGGTCGTCGAGTCCGAGGGCAACGGGCGGATGTGCCTCACGCTCCCCGAGACGCTGATCTCCGTCGTCGGCATCGAGAAGATCGTGCCGACCTGGCGGGACCTGGAGGTCTTCCTCCAGACGCTGCCCCGTTCCTCGACGGCCGAGCGCATGAACCCGTACACGTCGACCTGGACGGGCACGGTGGACGGCGACGGCCCCCGCGCCTTCCATCTGGTGCTGCTGGACAACGGCCGCACCGACACGCTCGCCGACGAGGTCGGCCGGCAGGCTCTGCGCTGCATCCGCTGCTCGGCCTGTCTGAACGTGTGCCCGGTGTACGAGCGGGCGGGCGGCCATGCCTACGGCTCGGTCTACCCCGGGCCGATCGGCGCGATCCTCAGCCCCCAGCTGCGCGGCATCGAGAGCGAGATCGACGCCTCGCTGCCGTACGCCTCGTCGCTGTGCGGCGCCTGCTACGACGTGTGCCCGGTGGCCATCGACATCCCGGAGGTGCTGGTGCATCTGCGGGAGCGGGTCGTCGAGGGCGGTCCGGTGACGCGGGAGGGCAACAAGGTGCTGCTGAAGCCCGCCAAGGGCCATGGCGCCGAGCGGGTCGCGATGCGCGCGGCTCGCTGGGCGTTCGGGCGGCCGGGCGCCCTGCGCGCGGGGCAGCGGCTGGCGTCCCGGACCCGTCGGTTCCATCCTCGGACGCTGCCCGGCCCCGGCAAGGCGTGGAGCGCCGCACGGGATCTGCCGGCGGTGCCCGCGGAGCCGTTCCGCGACTGGTGGCAGCGCACCGACGGCGGCACCACCGACGAGGGGACGGCGAAGTGAGCAGCAGGGAACGGATTCTGGGCCGGGTGCGGCGCGCGCTGGCCGATGTGCCGCAGGACGACCCGCCGTACGAGGACGCCGTCACGCGCGACTACCTGCGCGAGCACGGCGCCCGGAGCACCGAGGAGACGGTCGGGCTGCTGGCGGAGAACCTGGCGGACTACCGGGCCGTCGTGCACCGGTGCGGCGCGGACGAACTCCCTTCCGTGCTGGCCCGGTTGCTCACGGAGCGGAAGGCGGCGACCGTGCTCGTGCCGCCCGGCCTCGACGAGGCGTGGCTCGCACGGGTGGACGCCGCCCGGGTGGCGGACCGGGCGGAGAGCGGCGCGCACGAACTCGACCGGGTGGACAGCGTGGTCACCGCGTGCGCGGTGGCGGTCGCCGAGACCGGGACGATCGTGCTGGACGGCGGCGCCGACCAGGGGCGGCGCCGGATCACCCTGGTCCCGGACCATCACATCTGCGTGGTGCGCGTCCCCGACCAGGTGGTGTCGTCCGTACCGCAGGCTCTCGAACGGCTGGATCCGGCCCGCCCGTTGACGTGGATCTCCGGCCCTTCGGCGACCAGTGACATCGAGCTGGACCGGGTGGAGGGCGTGCACGGTCCGCGCACCCTGGAAGTGATCCTGGTCGGCTGACCCTCCCCGCGTGCCCGGCCCCGGAGATCGCGCGGATCTCCGGGGCCGGCTCACGTGGTGCGGTCGTGCTCATGTTCTGCGGTCGTACCCCTCCCGGGCCCGCGCCACCTCGGGCAGGTTCACGGTGGCCCATGCGGCGAGGTGGGCGAAGAGCGGCGCCAGGCTGAGGCCGAGTTCGCTGATCTCGTACTCGACGCGCGGCGGGACCTCCGGGTGGTAGGTGCGCACCACGAGGCCGTCGCGTTCCAGCTGACGCAGGCGCTGGGTCAGCACCTTGGGGGTGATGTGCGTGATCGCGCGTTCCAGCTCGCCGAACCGCTGACGGCCGCGGGCGTGCAGCGTCCACAGGATCGGCGTGGTCCAGCGGCTGAAGACGATGTCCACCACGGGGGCGATGGGACAGGCGAGTTCGGGATCGGCCGGGTCGCCGGTCATGTGCACCCCTCCGGGGAAGTCACTTTCCTCTGGGTACCTACTATACCGGCGGTGTTAGCGTCGCTCCGCAACGTCAACAACCCACCTGGAACAAGGAGTTGCTCATGATCGTGGTGACGGGGGCGACCGGGAACGTCGGCCGTGAACTGGTGCGTTCTCTGGCGGCCGCGGGCGAGCGGGTGACCGCCACGTCCCGGCACATCGCGGCGGCCGACGTCCCGGACGGCGTACGGACCGTGCGGTCGGACCTCACCGACGCGGCGAGCCTGCGGCCGGTGCTCGACGGGGCCGACGCACTGTTCCTCCAGAACGGCGGCGCCGCCCTGCACCTGCTCCGCCCGCGGGACCTCCTCGACGTGGCCAGGTCCGCCGGGGTCGGCCGGGTGGTGCTGCTGTCGTCCCAAGGGGTGGCGACCCGGCCCGGGTCGCGGTCGCACGGCGTCCTGGCCGGCGCGATCGAGGACGCCGTCCGGGAGTCGGGCCCGCAGTGGACGATCCTGCGGCCGGGCGGCTTCCACTCCAATGCCTACGCCTGGGCGGAGGCGGTCCGCACCCGCCGCACCGTCGCCGCGCCCTTCGGTGACGTCGGCCTGCCCACCGTCGACCCCGCCGACATCGCGGAGGTCGCGGCGGTCGCCCTGCGGCAGGAGGGGCACCACGGCCGGGTCTACGAGCTGACCGGGCCCGCCCTCACGACACCGCGCCTGCGGGCGGAGGCCGTCGGCAGGGCGATCGGGGAGCCGGTCCGGTTCGTCGAGCAGACGCGGGAGGAGGCACGGGCGCAGATGCTGGCCTTCATGCCGGAGCCGGTCGTCGAGACCACCCTCGCCATCCTCGGCGAACCGACGCCCGCGGAGCGGCTCGTCGGCCCGGACGTGGAGCGGGTCCTCGGCCGCGAGCCACGCGCCTTCGAGGAGTGGGCACGGCGCAACGCGGCCGCGTTCCGGTGACTCAGCAGTAGGTCATCGGGCAGCCGTACCGGAGCGAGTACTGGGCGGCGCGCAGGTAGAGCGCCGTGTAGAACGCCGTGGCCAGGTCCTCGGCCCAGCGGCCCGGCCGGGTGGCGGCGGCCTTCTCCGCCTCGCCTTCCAGGAACCAGAGGGTCAGTCCGAGATTGCCGCCGTCCGCCGGTATCACGTCCAGCGGCAGGCCGAGGGCCGCGGCGAGCCGCTCGGCGAGCGCGAGGACCTGCGGCGCTCCGACGACCAGGGTCTCGTCCGTGTACGCGGAGCCGACAGGCAGCGGGACGCCGTCGTCCAGCGCGAACGGGACCAGCACCGACCAGTCGAGCAGGGCGCGCCGCTCCTCGGGGGTCAGCCGCGCCCGGCACAGCGCGTCGAAGCCGTCCATGGACGGGCTGATCTTCTCCTCGAACCAGCCCGGCGCCTCCCGCACGGCCGGTCGCGGCTCGTACGGCGGCAGCCCGCGCCGCCCCAACTCCGTGTTCAGCGCGGCCGCGATGTCCCCGTACCCGTCCTCGCCGGGCTCCGACCAGTCCCGCGCGGTGACGCTCACCAGATACACACCCATGATCGCAACGTACCGCGCGCCACTGACAGCGCCTCCGAACGCTGATGACAACCGGGGTGAACAAGCGCTTAGATAGGTGATCGAACACTCGCCCAGCCCGCGACCGATCCGCCCGGAGGCCCCGTTGTTCACGTCCGTCGACGATGTCCGCGACCGGCTCGCGGAGAGCGGTTACCTGGCCTCCCCCGCCGTCGCCACCACCGTGTTCCTCGCCGACCGGCTCGGCAAGCCGCTGCTCGTGGAGGGGCCCGCAGGCGTCGGCAAGACAGAGCTCGCCAAGGCGGTGGCGCAGGTGGCGGGAGCCCGGCTGGTGCGGCTCCAGTGCTACGAGGGCGTCGACGAGTCCCGGGCCCTGTACGAGTGGAACCACGCCAAGCAGCTCCTGCGCATCACCGCGGGCCGCGACGAGACCTGGGACGAGACCCGCACGGACATCTTCAGCGAGGAGTTCCTCCTCCCCCGGCCGCTGCTGACCGCCATCCGCGGCGACGAGCCGACCGTCCTGCTGATCGACGAGACCGACAAGGCCGACGTCGAGGTGGAGGGGCTGCTGCTCGAAGTGCTCAGCGACTTCCAGGTCACCGTTCCGGAACTCGGCACGATCACCGCCGCGCGCCGCCCCTTCGTGGTGCTCACCTCCAACGCGAGCCGTGAACTGTCGGAGGCGCTGCGCCGTCGCTGCCTGTTCCTCCACATCGACTTCCCCGAGGAGGAGCTGGAGCGCCGGATCGTCCGCCTGAAGGTGCCCGGCATCGAGACGGCGCTGGCCGAGTCGGTGGTCCGGGTGATCGGCGCGCTGCGCGCGATGGACCTGCGCAAGGCGCCCTCCGTCGCCGAGACCATCGACTGGGCCCGCACCCTGCTCGCGCTCGGCGCGACCACCCTCGACGAGAACGTCGTACGCGACAGCCTGGGCGTGATCCTCAAGCACCAGGACGACATCCTCAAGGCCGGGGCGAAGCTCGACCTGGACGCCGTGTGAGCGCCGAGGCCGCCGACCGCCTGGTCGGCTTCGTCGCCGCGCTGCGCGCCCATGGCCTGCGCGTCGGCACCGGCGAGACGGTGGACGCCGCCGAGGCGGCGGCCGCGCTGGGGTTCGCGGACCGCGGGCTGCTGCGCGAGGGACTGGCCGCCACCCTGCTGCACTCGCCGGACCAGCGGCGGGTCTTCGACACCGTCTTCGACCTGTACTACCCGCACGGCGTCGGCGCGCCCCGGGGCGAACCCGGCGACCGGGACGGCCTGCGTGACCGGCTGGCCGCCGCGCTCGCCGCCGGCGACGAGGCGATGCTGGCCCGGCTGGCGATCGAGGCGGTCGACGGGCTCGGCGGGTACGGGAGTTCACCGGGAACGGACGGCTGGTCGTCGTACCAGATGCTGGAACGCCTGCGCCCGCAGACGCTGTTGGCACGGGTGCGGGACGACGTCCGGGCCCGGGGCGGTGACGTCGGGTTCACCGACCGGCTCCTCGAGGACGAGATCCGGCGCCGCATCGAGGCCTTCCGCGCGCTGGTGGCCGGGGAGGCGCGGCGCCGGGTGGCGGAGCGGCGCGGGCGGGACGAGATCGCCCGGCGGGCGGTGGCGCCGACCGCCGACCGGGTCGACTTCCTGTACGCCGGGAAGGACCGGCTGGCCGAACTGCGGCGGACGGTACAGCCGCTGGCCCGCAGGTTGGCGACCCGCATGGCCGCGCGCCGCCGCCGGGCCGCGCGGGGCGCCGTCGACCTGCGGCGGACCCTGCGCGGCTCGCTCTCGACGGGCGGGGTCCCGATGCGGCCGGTGCTGCGCCGGCGGCGTCCGGGCCGCCCCGAACTGGTGCTGCTGTGCGATGTGTCGGGTTCGGTGTCCGGCTTCTCCGACTTCACGATGCTGCTGGTCCAGGCGCTGCACGACCAGTTCAGCAAGGTACGGGTGTTCGCCTTCGTCAACCGGGTCGACGAGGTGACCGGCCTCCTCGAACACGGCGCGGCCGACCCGGAGGGCCTCGGTGCCCGCATCCGGGCCGAGGCGGACCTGACGGGCTACCACGGCAGCAGCGACTACGGCACGGCCCTGGGTGAGTTCACCGAACGCTACGGCGCGGCGGTCGGCCCGCGCACCACGGTGTTCGTGCTCGGCGACGCGCGGACGAACCTGAGCGACCCGAACCTGGCCGCGCTGCGCAGGATCGCCGAACAGGCGCGTCACGTCCACTGGTTGAACCCGGAGCCCCGCTCACTGTGGGGCACGGGCGACTCGGCCGCCCCCGAGTACGCCGCCGCGGTCGCGATGCACGAGTGCCGCAACGCTCACCAACTGGGCGCGCTGATCAGCCGGTTGCTTCCGGTCTGACCGTCCGCGGCCGCCTCGCCCTACTGTGCCTTCGCGTAGTCCTTCGCCATCGACCCGGCGAAGTCGTACACCACGCACTGCTCGTCGCCCACGACCCACGCGTCATGACCCGGCGACACCACGAAGACGTCGCCCGGGCCCAGTTCGCCCTCGCCGCCCTCGTCCATGGTGATGTGCATACGGCCCTGGACCACGTAGCCGTTGTGATGGATCTGGCAGGTGCCGGTGCCCGCGAGCGACGCGAGCGACTCGGACCAGCGCCATCCCGGTTCGAAGGTCGCCACGGCGAAGTCGAGCCCCGTCATGTGGACGGCCTCCAGGTGCCCCCGGGGGAAATCGCGCCGCTCGTCCGGCTTCTCGAGCGCCTTCACTTCCATCATGACGCTCCTCCTTCCGGCCGCGCCTCACCGCGGCCGGGGCCGGTCTCCCCGGCGGCCCTGGGCGTCGCCGGTCGGGGGCCGAGCCCCACCCCTCCATCCTCCGCCCGTCCCGCGGGGGCCGCCAATCGATGGCAGGGGTCTTCAGACGCCGCCGCACAGCTCGGCGAAGCGGCCGGTGTCGATGTTGCCGCCGGAGACGATCACGCCGACGCGCCGGGGCAGGGGGCCGACCCGCCCGGCGAGGAGGGCGGCGATCGGGGTGGCGCCGCTCGGCTCCACGACGATCTTCAGGCGTTCGAACGCGAACCGCATGGCGGCGCGGATCTCGTCGTCGCGGACCAGGGCGATCTCGTCCACGAGCCGCCGGTTCACCGAGAAGGTCAGCTCCCCCGGAATGTTCAGGGCCTGGCCGTCGGCGATGGTGCGCGGCACCGGGATCTCCACCCGGCGGCCCGCCTCCAGCGACCGTTTGGTGTCGTCCCCCGCCTCCGGCTCCACACCGACGATCCGGGTGCCCGGCCGCAGCCCCTTGACGGCGGTCGCGCTGCCGGCGATCAGTCCGCCGCCCCCGACCGGCACCAGCAGGGCGTCCAGCTCGCCCGCCTCTTCGAGGAGTTCCAGCGCGGCTGTGCCCTGGCCCGCCATGACGTGCGGGTGTTCGTAGGGCGGGATGAGCGCCAGGCCCCGGTCGGCCGCCAGCGCCTCGGCGATGGCGGCCCGGTCGCCGGTGTAGCGGTCGTAGGTCACGATCTCGGCGCCGTAGCCCTCCGTCGCCGCCCGCTTGGAGGCGGGCGCGTCCTCGGGCATGACGATCACCGCGGTGGTGCCGAGTTCGCGCGCGGCGAGGGCGACGGCCTGGGCGTGGTTGCCCGAGGAGTAGGCGGCGATGCCCCGGGCGAGCTGTTCGGGAGCGAGCCGGGAGGCGGCGTTGTAGGCGCCGCGGAACTTGAACGCCCCGACGCGCTGGAAGTTCTCGCACTTCAGCAGGACCTCGGCGCCGACCAGCGCGTCCAGGGTGCGGGAGCGCAGCACGGGTGTGCGGTGCGCGACGCCCTTGAGCCGGGCTGCCGCGTCGCGCACGTCGTCGAGGGTGATCGGCAGGGGGGTGGTCGTCACGGGTGTGCTCCCTCGGGGTTGTCGTCGGTGGCCGGGGCGCCGTGGGCGCCCGCGTCGTCGCCGGTGCCGTCGGCCCCGGTCTCGTTCGTGGAGCCGGCCTCGTGCACGGCCCTGGCCTGGGAGAGATAGCTGTAGGCGGAGGCGCGGGAGATGCCGAGGCGGGCGGCGACCTGCTCGATCGCGCGGCGCACGGCGAAGACGCCGCGTTCGTCCAGTCCACGGAACAGCGCGAGGCGACGCGCCCGGTCGAGACCGGCCCAGGTCTGGCCCTGCCGCCGCAGACGGTCGTCGAGGAGGGCGTCGACGACGGAGTCGATGTCGTCGCCGAACGTGGTCACGGGCGCCTCGGCCCGGCCGCCCGCCGCTCCCGCGAGCGCGGCCAGCAGGTCCTGCACCCGGTCCACCTCGGTGACGTCCACGTTGACGCACAGCGCGCCGAACACCGCGCCCGCGGAGTCGCGCAGCACCATCGTGGACGACTTCACCAGCCGTCCGGCGCCGGTGCGGGTGACGTAGTTCAGCTCGTCGACGGCCTCGTCGCCGAGGGCGAGGACCCGCATGCCGATCTCGCTCATCGCCCCGCCGACCGTCCGGCCCGTCACCGATCCGGCCACCGCGACGACGGACTTCTCCGGCCGGCGGTAGTCGTGCAGCACGACCTCGCACACCGGCCCGAACGTCGCGGCGATCCCGTCGACGACGGGGGTGAGCGCACGCAGGATCAGGTCCTGCTCGGCCTCCCGGGATTCCATGACGCAATTAGACCACACGTCCAGAGGTTGGACCATCAGTCCAGCATCGAGGGCTCCGGGGCGACACCGTCAGGGGAACCGTCGATCAAGGGGGTGGTTCGCCAATTGCCCTTTCCCTAGGATGTGTTGTCGACCGCGCCAGTCCGTGGCACGGCGCCGTCCCGGGGGTAAGAGATGCAGCCTGGCAAGCAGCTGTCCACGTCGATCGATGCGGCCGTCCCCACAGCCGCCCGCATGTACGACCACTACCTGGGCGGCAAGGACAACTACGCGGCCGACCGGGCCGCCTGCGCGGAACTCGACAAGGTCGTCCCGAGCACCCGCGCCCTCGCGCTGAACAACCGGCGCTTCCTCCAGCGCGTGGTGAGGACCCTGACGCAGGAGTTCGGGATCCGGCAGTTCCTGGACCACGGCTCCGGCCTGCCCACCCAGGACAACGTGCACCAGGTAGCCCAGCGCATCGACCCGACGGCGCACGTGGTCTACGTCGACAACGACCCCATGGTGCTCGTGCACGGCCGGGCCCTGCTGGAGCAGGACGACCGGACCACCGTCATCCACGCCGACATGCGGCAGACCGAGGCGATCTTCTCGCACGAGGACACCCGGCGGCTGATCGACTTCTCGCAGCCGGTGGCCGTGCTGTTCAACTCGGTCTTCCACTGCATCCCCGACAGCGACACCGACGGTCCGCAGGCGGTGGTCCGCCGGGTGACCGAACGTCTCGCGCCCGGGAGCTTCCTGGTGATGTGCCAGCTGGTCAGCGAGGACGCGAAGGTCAGGGAGTTCGTCACCGACTTCATGGACAAGGCCACGCAGGGCCACTGGGGCCGGGTGCGCCAGGAGAAGGACGTCGCGTCCTTCTTCGAGGGCACGGAGATCCTCGACCCGGGCCTGGTGGAGGTCTCCACCTGGCGGCCGGACACCGAGGTCGTGCCCCGTCAACTCACTCAGGAGTGGATCGAGTTCGGTGGCGTGGGCCGCCTGAGCTGAGCGGCTCAGCTCACGGAGCGGCGGCGTAGCGCCGCTCCGCCGTCTCCTTCAGCAGCGCGATCGAGGCACGCGGATCGAGGGCCTCGTCCGCGAGCCGGTCCAGCGCGACCCGGTACTCCTCCGTCTCGTCCCGGTCCTCCAGGAAGGTCGCGCTCCGGATCTGCTCCAGGTAGACGACGTCGGGCAGGTCGACGCCGCCGAACCGCAGATAGGTGACCGGTATGGCCGGCGCGGAGGCATGCGTGACGTCCAACGGCACGACCTGGACCGTGACATGGGGCAGCGAGGCCATCTCCACCAGGTGGTCGAGCTGCTCACGCATCACGTCCCGGCCGCCCAGCACGCGCAGCAGCACCGACTCGTCGAGGACCGCCCACACGCGCGGGGCGTCCGGCCGTCGCAGCAGTTCGGTGCGCCGCGTGCGCAGCTCCACCCGGCGCTCGACCTCCCGGGACGTGGCCGAGGGCAGCCCGCGCTCGACGACGGCACGTGCGTACGCGGGGGTCTGCAACAGGCCCGGCACGTACTGGATCTCGAAGGTACGGATCGCGGTCGCGGCCTCCTGGAGACCCACCAGCCGGTCGAACCACTCGGGCATGAGCCGCTTGTCGTAGCGCTGCCACCAGCCCGGCTCGCCCGCCTGCCGGAGCAGCCGGAGGAGCACCGACGCCTCGTGCTCGTCGGTCCCGTACAACGACAGCAGCGCGCGGACGTCCGCCTCGACGGGCGGCCTGCGGCCCTTGCCCGCCTCGATGCGCGACAGCTTCGCCGGACTGAACCCGACCGCCTTCGCGGCCTGGTCCTGGGACAGGCCGGCATCCTCCCGGATCCCCGCAAGCTGCACGCCGACCAGCATTTTGAGCAAGGTCGGGGCGGGCTCGGCCCGGTTCAGATACGGTTCGAGGCGGGACACCCGAGGCGACTCGACAGACATCCTGACTCCCCGTGGACCGGCAGACGACAGACCGCAGTATCGCATCCGAAGCCCTCCGACCGCACGCGGCAGGGGAATTGAGCCTCGACACACTCCCCTCGGACCAGGGGTCGAACCGTGCGTCGGACCGGTTGTCGGACCGGTTGTCAGACCAGGTGGTCGAACTCCCCGCCCTTCGCCCCGGCCACGAACGCCGCCACCTCGGCCGGCGTGTACACCAGCGCCGGACCGTCGGGATCGCGGGAGTTGCGCAGCGCGACGCCTCCCCCGGCCAGGGCCGCGACCTCCACGCAGTTGCCCTCGGCGTTGCTGTGACTGCTCTTGATCCAGCGGACGCCCAGCGAACTCGCCCGCACTCCGTTCGACACTGACGACACTGCACTCTCCTCGCTTCGTACGCGCAATTTCTCGTGAAATTGCACGAGGACCTCGTCAGCGTGGATAATAGCCATGCCGTCAACCGCAGTTCCAACCCGTTGTCCTGACGCCGCCTCAGGGAGATGCCCCGTGTCATCACCTGCGCAGTTCCGGAGCCACGAGTCCGTCTCCGTCCGCGTTTCCCCCAGAACTGCCGCCCTGTACCTCACGGGCAGCCGGGAGGGATTCGCCCAGGCACGGGAGTTCACCCAGCGCACGCTCGGCTGCTGGTCCCTGGAACGCTGCGCCGACGACGCGGTCACCGTCGTCACCGAACTGGCGGCCAACGCCGTTCTGCACGCGCTCCCGCACACCTCGACGCACGAGTTCCCCGTACGGCTCCGGCTCACCCTGCGCCGCGCGCACCTGGTGTGCGCGGTCACCGATCCGAGCGACAGCCTGCCCGTCCACGCGCGCACCGCGGACCCCCTCCTGGAACACGGCCGCGGACTGCACATCATCGAGGCCCTCTCCGACCACTGGGGCTGGACCCGGCGCACTCCCGTGGGCAAGACCGTCTGGGCGATGCTGCCGACCTGCTCCCGTCCCGACCCCGACCCGACAACCCACTTCTGACATGACTGCGACGAAGAGATCCGCACCGCTCCAGGACCTGGGACACGTGCCGTGGCCCGAGATCAAGGACTCCACCGGTTCCGCGGCGGGCATCCCCTTCCTGCTCACCACGCTGGCCCGCGGCGACGCGGAGAGCGCCGGCTCAGCGCTCGGCCAACTGCGCCGCCGCATCTGCCAGTTCGGCTTCGTCGTCGACCAGGCGACGGCGGCCACGGTGCCCTTCCTCTGGGAGCTCGTCCGGCTCCCGCAGGTCACCTGCCGTGCGGAGATCCTGCGCCTGCTGAAGAGCATCGCCGACGCCCGGCAGTGGGAGACCACCGCCGCCGCCTACCCCAAGCTGCTGCACCACCCCGACAACTACGTGGCCTGGGAACGCGCGGCCCGGCACGCCGTCCACGCCCAGCGCGACGTCCTGCCGCACCTGCTCGCCGAGCGGGACACCGACATCGTGCGGGCCACCACGGAACTCGCCGCGACGCTGGCCGGCTGAACCCGCGCCGAGGGGCACGCCGAACCCGGCGCCGCTCCTTCTGCGCGCCGCCGCGCCCGACCGCTAGGTTGACCGCATGAGCAACCTTGACCGCGCGCCCGTACCGAGTCCGTGCGGCGGCCGTGGATTCGTCGTCGCCGAACCCGTCCGCGAGCTGCTGAGCCCCCGGCAGGTGCGGCTCGGCGGGTCCACCGAGGTGCGCCGGCTGCTGCCGAACCTCGGCCGGCGCATGATCGGCGCCTGGGCGTTCGTCGACCACTACGGCCCCGACGACATCGCCGACGAGCCCGGCATGCAGGTCCCGCCGCATCCGCACATGGGGCTGCAGACCGTCAGCTGGCTGCACGAGGGCGAGGTGCTGCACCGCGACTCGACCGGCAGCCTCCGGACCATCCGCCCCGGCGAGCTGGGGCTGATGACCTCGGGGCGCGCGATCAGCCACTCCGAGGAGAGTCCCCGCTCGCACGCCCGGTATCTGCACGGCGCCCAGCTGTGGGTCGCGCTGCCGGACGCCCACCGGCACACCGACCCCCGCTTCGAGCACCACGCCGACCTGCCCACGGTCACCGCCCCCGGCCTCACCGCCACCGTGCTCCTCGGCTCCCTCGACGGCTCCGTCTCCCCCGGCACGACGTACACCCCCCTCGTCGGCGCCGACCTGGCGCTCGCCCGGGGCGCCGACGTCCGGCTGCCACTGGTCCCCGACTTCGAGTACGGCGTGCTGTCGATGTCCGGCGAGGTGGAGGTGGACGGGGTGCCCGTGCTGCCGGGCTCGATGCTCTACCTCGGCTGCGGCCGCACCGAACTGCCCCTGCGGGCCGAGTCCGACGCGGGCCTGATGCTCCTGGGCGGCGAGCCGTTCGAGGAGGAGCTCGTCATGTGGTGGAACTTCGTCGGCCGGTCCCAGGAGGAGATCGCCCAGGCCCGCGAGGACTGGACGACGGGCACCCGCTTCGGCGAGGTGAAGGGCTACGACGGGGATCCGCTGCCCGCACCGCAACTGCCCCCGACACCGCTGAAGCCACGGGGAAGGGTGCGCTGACCTGACCCGGGAGGCGCCCCGCCCGACGCTCCCGCGGGAAGAGGCGGCGGCACCCCCTGAGCCACCCACCGCTCCCTCCCCTCCCCGCACCTCCCCGCCGACCGGTCGCCCACAGCCCCCGATCACGCCGATCACCCCCATGACCTGCGGTGACGCCGGACGAACCGCGGCCGTCCGGTGGGGACGCGGCCGGTGATCTATCGTGAGTCAGGAGTGCCGAGACAGGCGGGCACCCGGGTGTCGTCGCGGCGATGATTCCGTCGGCGCCCACCGGTCTACCTCCCCACCGAGACCGTCACCGGGAGCAGGACATGGGCCTCATCCACATCGAGCTGTTCGCGACCCTCGACCTCGTCGGGCAGGCGCCCGGCGGCCCCGACGAGGACCCCGTGGGGTTCCCGTTCGGCGGCTGGCAGGCGCCCCTGCTGGACGAGGTCGCCGGGGCGCAGGTCATGGCCGCGTACGAGGGGACGGACGCCCTTCTGCTCGGCCGGCGGACGTACGACATCTTCGCCGCCTACTGGCCGCACCAGGAGGGCGGCGAGGACAACGCGATCGCCACGCTCTTCAACAAGGTCCCGAAGTACGTGGCCTCCCGGGGCAGGCCCGACCTCGCGTGGGCCGGGTCGACGCAGCTCGGGCCGGACCTGGCCGGCGCGGTGCGCGAGATCCGGGACAGGCACCGGCACGTGAAGGTCGTCGGCAGTCTGAACCTGGTGCAGACCCTCCTGCGCGAGAAGCTCTTCGACCGTCTCGACCTCTGGGTGCACCCGATCGTGCTCGGCGTCGGGAAGAAGGTCTTCGACGGTGGCGCGGTGCCCACGAACGTCACCCTCCTCGAACCACCGGCTGCCGGTCCGAAGGGCACCGTGTACCTGCGCTACGGGCTCGGCGAGGGCACGCCCGGGACGGGAGACATGAGCGCCCCCGATCGCGGTCTCGCGCGCGAGGACTGAGGCCGCCCCGCGCCCGGCTCGGGGACTCGGCGGACGGCCCGAGCCACAGGTCACCGTTTCCTCGGCAACGCGCTGCCGGTGCTGGCCGTGCACGACGCGAGGGGGTGGCACCTCGACCCGTACGTGGCGCTCGGTGAGAGCTTCTACGCCCTGACGAGCGACTTCCGCGTCCGTCTCGACCATCCGTCGGCCCTGAAGGTGCCCGCGACCGGTCGCACCCGAACCCTCCCCGGCGGCCCCGGCCGTACGGTCACCGTCGGCGTCGCGGACCGGGTGCGGGACTTCGCGTGGGCCGCGGGCCCGTTCCGCACGGCGACGCAGACCTCGCCCGGGGGCGTGCGCGTGACGTCGTACTGGGCGGCCGGCACCCCCGCCGAGGGGGTACGGCTCACCCGCGCGGACGCCGTCGCCGCGATCGACCGGTTCGGCCGGGAGTTCGGCCGCGCGCAGGTCCCGGGCCGCGCCGGGCGGCCGCGGAGTACGCGGCGCCGGGTCAGGTGCGGGTGGTGCTGTCGCAGGGTGTGTCGGCCAGGGCGATGCGGGCCGTGATGCGTTTGCCGACCGGTTCCTGCTCGACGAAGAGGTCCTCCGTCACGGCCTTGACGATTTCCAGCCCGTGCTGGCCGATCCTGCCGGGATCGCTCGACCGGGCCGCGGGAACCGTGGGATCGCTGTCCCACACGACGACCTCCACCGCGTGGGCGGTGAGGCGCAGTTCCATCAGGACGGGGCCGGGGGCGTACTTGCGGGCGTTGGTGACCAGCTCGCTCACCACGAGCTGGGTGAGGTCCCTGGCGCGCGCGGGATCGGGCAGGCCATAGCGGTCATGGGCCTGGTCGAGGAAGGACAGGGCATGGTGGCGGGCGTCCGCGATGCAGCCGTCGTCCGCGTCCAGGGCGTGTCCGGCGCGCATCAGGTGGCCGTCCGGCCCGGCACGGCTGTCGCCTCCCGCGTGGGATTCCACGTGTCTCGCCCTCACTCCCCCGGTCACCTGCGCCGGTACCCGCGATCGCGGCATGCATGCCACGGGTTGCCGATCGGCTCGGCTCTGCGGCCCGGGTGCATGCCGCCGCGATGACGGGGCAGAATCCTCCGCGCACGCGCCCTCACCCGGGGGTCAGCCCAGACGCAGTCGAGGAGACGGTGACCGACATCGAGAGAGCGGACCGGCCGAAGAGCCTGTCCGTCGAACATCGCGTGGTCGACGGCGTTCGCGTCGTGACCGTGCAGGGCGAGATCGACCACGACGTGAAGGACGCCCTCGGCGAGGCCCTGCTCCGCGAGGACGGCACGGCGCCGCCCCCGCGGATCGTGGCGGACCTCGGCGGCGTGACCTTCATGGACTCCAGCGGTATCAACGTCCTCCTCGCCGTCCACCGGCGCGTGAGCGCCGCGCAGGGCTGGTTGCGCGTCGCCGCCGCGCGGGAGCCCGTCCTGCACGTCCTGCGTCTGGTCGGCGTCGACGCCCTGCTCTCCTGTCACCCCACCGTCGAGCAGGCCCTGCGCCCCTGAGGGAGCCGGCGCCTCGCCGGGGCCGGTCGCTCCGGCCTTGACCTCAAGTCCGCTTGAGGGCAGACGCTTCGGCCATGACCACACAGACGGATCACTTCGAGATCAGCACCCTCGTCAGCCGCTTCTTCCGCGCTCTGGACGAGCGGAACCTCGTCGGTGACGGGGCCCGCGCCTACGTCACCGACGACGTGCGGTCGGTGACCCCGGTGGGCGCGGCCGACGGCGCCGAGGCGATGGCGCACGCCCAGGAGGCACTGGGGAGGTACGCCCGCACCCAGCACATCGCCTCCGACGTCCTGGTCGACGTGGAACCGGACTCGGGGAGGGCCACGGCGTCCTGGAACGCGTTGATGACGCACGTGCACCACGAGGCCACGCTCCGGCGGCGCGGCGCGGACGCCGATCCCCTCTTCACGGTGGGCGGGCGCTGGGAAGCCGAGCTGCGGCGCGAGCGCGAGGGCTGGCGCATCAGCCGCATGTCCGTGCGGGCGGTGTGGACCACAGGGCAGCCGCCCGAACTCGCCTGACGGCCGCGGCAGGTACCGAGGACCCGGCGACCGCTGCCCGGGACGGGCGGGCAGCGCGAGCGGGCGCTTCCCGCCGTCGGCCCGTCCCAAGCACGCCGAGCGCGTGTTCCACCTCACCATCCGGATACCGGAGGTGATCCGCCGCACCGCAGAACGGGCCCGTAGGCTGACGGGCGCAGCTGGTTCGCCCCGTCCGCCAGACGGGATGCGTCGCAAGAGGGAACCCGGTGGGAATCCGGGACTGCCCCGCAGCGGTGAACGGGAACGACCGCCGTCATACGCACTGGACCCACGCACAGGGTCTGGGAAGCGACGGCCAGTAGGTGTCGCGTACGCACTCCGTACGATCCGACGTGCCCGTGAGTCCGAAGACCTGCCCGTTGCCCGCGCGCGAAAGGACTCGTGCGCGGACATCCCGGTGACCTCGTGGGCGGGTCGGCGTATCTGTCGGGCGGACGACCGCGCTGTGCCGCGCAAGGTCGGTCCCGTCCGGTCCGTCACCCCTTCGCGCTCGCGTCCCGTCCCGGGATCCCAGGGAGATATCTCGCGAAGGAGATTTCCGTGACAGCGAAGTCCGCGGCCGCGGCAGCACGGGCCACCGTGTACGGCTACCCCCGGCAGGGTCCGAACCGGGAACTGAAGAAGGCCGTCGAGAGCTACTGGAAGGGCCGCGTCACCGCCGACGCCCTCCGGACGACCGCCGCCGCCCTGCGCGCGGCCAACTGGCGACGGCTCGCCGACGCCGGCATCGACGAGGTCCCGACCGGCGACTTCTCGTACTACGACCACGTCCTGGACACCACCGTCATGGTCGGCGCGGTCCCGGCCCGCCACCGCGACGCCGTCGCCGCCGACCCGCTCGACGGCTACTTCGCGATGGCGCGCGGCACCCAGGACGTCGCGCCGCTCGAGATGACCAAATGGTTCGACACCAACTACCACTACCTGGTGCCCGAGTTGGGCCCGGACACCGACTTCACGGCCGATCCGTCCAAGCAGGTGGCCGAGCTCGGGGAGGCCCTCTCCCTCGGACTGAACGCCCGTCCGGTGCTGGTCGGCCCGGTCACCTACCTGCTGCTCGCCAAGCCCGCCCCGGGCGTGCCCGCGGACTTCGGGCCGCTCACCCTGCTGGACCGGCTGCTGCCGGTGTACGCCGAGGTCCTCGCCGACCTGCGCGCGGCCGGCGCGGAGTGGGTGCAGCTGGACGAGCCCGCCCTCGTCGAGGACCGCACCCCGGCCGAACTGGGCGCCGCCGCCCGCGCCTACCGCGAGCTCGGCACGGCGACCGACCGGCCCAAGCTCCTGGTCGCCTCCTACTTCGACCGGCTCGGCGACGCCCTGCCGGTCCTGGCCAAGGCCCCCGTCGACGGACTCGCCCTGGACTTCACCGGCGCGGCGGCCGTCCACCTCGACGCCCTCGCGGCGGTGGGCGGCCTGCCCGGCAAGCGGCTGGTCGCCGGCGTCGTCGACGGCCGCAACGTCTGGACCAACGATCTGGAGAAGTCCCTCGCCACCCTCGGCACCCTGCTCGGGCTGGCCGACCGGGTCGACGTGGCCGCCTCCTGCTCCCTGCTCCACGTGCCCCTCGACACGGCCCCGGAGCGGGAGATCGAGCCGCAGCTCCGGCGCTGGCTGGCCTTCGCCCGCCAGAAGACCGCCGAGGTCGTCACCCTCGCCAGGGGCCTGACCCTCGGCACCGACGCGATCACCGGCGAACTGGCCGCGAACCGGGCCGACCTGGCCGCCCGGGCCACCTCCCCGATCACCCACGATCCGGCCGTCCGCGCCCGCGCCGCCGCCGTCCGGGACACCGACGCCCACCGCTCGCAGCCGTACGCCGAACGGGCCGCGGCCCAGCGCGCCCACCTCGGCCTGCCCCTGCTGCCGACCACCACCATCGGGTCCTTCCCGCAGACCGGCGAGCTGCGCGCCGCCCGCGCCGACCTGCGCGCCGGCCGGATCGACACCGCCGCTTACGAGAAGCGCATCAAGGCCGAGATCCAGGCCGTCGTCTCCTTCCAGGAGAGGGCCGGCCTGGACGTCCTCGTACACGGCGAGCCCGAACGCAACGACATGGTCCAGTACTTCGCCGAACAGCTCACCGGGTACCTGGCCACGGAACACGGCTGGGTGCAGTCGTACGGCACCCGTTACGTCCGCCCGCCGATCCTGGCCGGCGACATCTCCCGTCCCGAGCCGATGACCGTGCGCTGGACGACGTACGCCCGGTCCCTCACCGACCGCCCGGTCAAGGGCATGCTCACCGGTCCCGTGACCATGCTCGCCTGGTCCTTCGTCCGCGACGACCAGCCCCTCGGCGACACCGCCCGCCAGGTCGCCCTGGCCCTGCGCGACGAGGTCGGGGACCTGGAGGCGGGCGGGACCTCGGTGATCCAGGTGGACGAACCCGCGCTGCGCGAGACCCTGCCGCTGCGGGCCGCCGACCGTCCGGCCTACCTGGCCTGGGCGACCGAGGCGTTCCGGCTCAGCACCTGCGGCGTGCGTCCGGACACCCAGATCCACACCCACATGTGCTACGCCGAGTTCGGCGACATCGTGCGGGCGATCGACGATCTCGACGCCGACGTCATCAGCCTCGAAGCGGCCCGCTCCCACATGCAGGTCGCCCGCGAACTCGCGGCGCACGGCTATCCGCGGGAGGCCGGACCGGGCGTCTACGACATCCACTCCCCCCGGGTCCCGAGCGCCTCGGAGGCCGCCGAGCTGCTCCGTACCGGCCTCCGGGCCATCCCGGCCGAGCGTCTCTGGGTCAACCCCGACTGCGGCCTGAAGACCCGCGGGTGGCCCGAGACGCGCGCCTCGCTGGAGAACCTGGTCGCCGCCGCCCGCACGGTCCGTGAGGAACTCTCCGCGTCCTGACGGCAGACGGCGGTCCGAGCCGGCCGGGGGAGGAGGCAGCCGCCGCCCTCCCCCGGCCCGGTTTCGGGCCTTCCCTCCCCGGTGGCCTCGGCCGTGGCACCGGCGTACGGCGAGGGGCGCCGGCAGGGCCGCTCCCGTCCTGGCCGACCCGCTCAGGCGGTCGGCAGCGCGGTGACGGGCGGTGCTGTCGTGGGCGGTGAGGCGGTGACCGGTGGAGTGGTCGACGGCGGAGGAGTGGTGGGCACCGTTGCGGGGACCGGGGACCTGACCGGCGCGGGGGCCGGGGCGGTGAGCTGCGGGTCCACCGTGACGGTGGTGACACCGAGCGGGCCGGTCAGTGCGCGCAAGGCGGGCTCGGCGAGCCGGATCCACGCCTGACCGGGGCCGAGCGTCGCGGTCAGCCGGTGCTCGGAGGTGAAGCCGACGGCCGTGCGGTCGCCGGGAGGGGTGCGGAAGAGCCGGGCCGCGCACCCGGAGGGGCCCGGCCGGACCGGGACGTACAGGGGTCCGGCCGGGAATCGATCGGCGGGTTCGGGGTCGTCGCCGTACGGGGTTTCCCTCATGGATGCCTCCTGAAGGGCACGGGGTTGCACAGGGTCCGGGAGCCCCGGACGCGGGGAGGCGGACCGGGGCTCGCCTTCGACGTTATGCCTCTCGGCCTCCGTCCGGGCGTGCCCTGACGGGACGCTGACGCCGGCTCGGGGGTCCTTGACGCACCACTGACACGGCAGGCTCGGGGGGCGCGAGGAGAGGGACGACCCGTCGGAGGGAAGCCGGGATCGGACGTACGGGCTGTCAGGAGCCTCGCGGGGTAGGCGGGACGACAGCGGTTTTGCGCAAGGTCGCCGCCCGGAGAGGCCGGTCGGCGCACGCAGAACGGAGGAAGAGATGTCCGAGTCCCGCCCGTCCCCGGCCGCCCGTGTCGTCGTGGGGGTGAGCGGCTCCCTGGGGAGTCTCACCGCCCTGGGCCGGGCCGCCGACGAGGCACGGCGCCGGGGAGCCGAGCTCTGGCCGGTGCTGGCCTGGGAGCCGCCCGGCGGGGAGCTCGCCGTCCGCCGGTCGACGGCCGCGGCCGTCCTGGGCGAGGACTGGGAACGGCTGGCGCGCGAGAGGCTGCTCGGTGTCCTGGGCGAGGCCTTCGGCGGTGACGGCGGCGGGTTGCGCGTCCGGGCCCTGATCGCGCGGGGCACGCCGGGCCCGGCGTTGGTCGCGACCGCCGACCGGGAGGACGACCTCCTGGTGATCGGCGCCGGACGGCGTGGCCTGCTGCACCGCGCGCTGTGGCCGTCGACCAGCCGCTACTGCCTCGCCCGCGCCGGCTGCCCGGTCCTGGCGGTGCCGCCGTCACCTCTCCAGGCCACCCTCGCGGCCGCGCAGCGCAGGAACGCGTGGCGGCTTCGACTGGACACCGGGCACCTGGCGAGGGAGTTCGAGACCGTGCCGCCCGACGCCTGAGGCGTACCCCCGGGCGACCGGCCGGGGTCGTCGATTGAGCTGACAGCCACCGCGAACTCCGGGTCTTCCCGAGGGCGAAGGTGTGGCCCGTGTCTCCGGCCGGGGGGCCGGAAGGGTGCGGCGTCCGTACCGTCTAGGCTCCGGATCATGCGCATACTGGTCTTGGAGGACGATCCCGAGTCGGGGTCCGTCATCGCCGCTCAGCCGCCCGCGACGGGTTCGCGGGGGAACTCCCGCGGGCTCCGGCAGGGCCGCGGGCTCCCGGTGCGCTGTCGGAGACCTCGCGGCCGGCGGTGGAGCGTGACCTCCTCCCCCGGGGATCCCGGCACGGTGGGCGCGTGAGGGCGCCGCGCAGCCCCCGGCTGCTGGTCGGCGGAGCGGCGGGAATCGGCACCCTGCTCCTCGCCCTGGCCCTGCACGGCCTGCCCTTCGGCGGGGACGGCGCGTCCGACGCGGCCGAGGTGGCCATCCGGGTCGACCAGGTCGGATACGTGCGGGGCGAGGCGAAGCAGGCCTACGTCATGGGGCCCTCGGACGTCCTCGCCGGAGCGCGCTTCGAGGTCCTCGACGCCGGGAACGACGTCGTGCTGGCGGGGCGGCTCGGCGCCGTCACCGGCCGCTGGAACGCCGCCTATCCCGCGGTGCGTTCCGTCGATTTCTCCGCGCTCGACACCCCGGGCACCTACCGCGTCGTCCTGACCGGCACCGCGGGCGGCCGCTCGCCGGCGTTCCGGATCGCCGGTGCCCGCGAGCTGATGACCCCGCTCGTCCGGGACAACGTCCGCTTCCTGCAGGCGCAGCGCGACGGGAATGACGTGCTCTCCGGCGCCCTGCGGCGCGGGCCCTCGCATCTGACCGACCGGGACGCGGCCGTCTACGCCGACCCCTCCTACGACGAGGAGGGTGAGGAGCTGCTCGACGAGCGGCTGACCCCGACCGGGGACCGGGTCGACGTCTCGGGCGGCTGGTTCGACGCGGGAGACTTCCTCAAGTTCACCGGCACCACGTCCTACGCGGTCGCCGAACTCCTGCTCGCCCAGCGCGGCCTGCCGGACATGGCGGAGCTGTCGACCGAGGCCTCGCACGGGCTGGCCTGGCTGGACAAGATGTGGGACGAGGACAGCGAGACCCTCTACGCACAGGTCGGCATCGGGGCCGGCAACGAGGCCGTACGGACGGACCACGACGTGTGGCGGCTGCCGGAGGCCGACGACCGGCTCGAGGTGTCACCGGGGGACCCCGACCACACGATCAAGTACCGTCCGGTCTTCCGCGCCGCCGCACCGGGCGAGGCGATCAGCCCCAACCTGGCGGGACGCGTGGCCGCCGTCTTCGCCCTCGCCGCCCAGCGCGCGGCCGCCGAAGAGCCGGACGAGGCCCGGGACTGGCTGGACAAGGCCGCAGCCGTCTACGACCTGGCCGACACCGACCACGACCCCGACGAGCAGCTCGTCACCGCGTACCCGGGCGCCTTCTACCCCGAGGACTCGTGGCAGGACGACATGGAGTTCGGCGGCGCCGAACTGGCCCTGGCCGCACGGGAACTCGGGGACGACCGGGAGAGCGACTGGGCCGACGCCGCGGCCGGCTGGGCCGGGGACTACCTGGCCTCCGACGTGAAGGGCACTCTCGACGTCGCGGACGTCAGCGCTCTGGCCCATGTCGACCTGGCCACGGTGCTGGACGGCGCCCGGACGAACGGCATCGGCGCCGAGGAACTGTACGCGGACCTGCGCCGTCAGCTGGACGACGGGGTCGACCGCGCCGGGCGCGACCCGTTCGCGGCGGGCGCCGTCTACGACGACTTCGACGCCGTGCCGCACACCTTCGGGCTCGTGGCCACCGCCCGTCTCTACGCCGAGGCCACCGGGGACACCCGTTACGCGGCCTTCGCCGGACGGCAGCGGGGCTGGGCCCTCGGCGCCAACGCCTGGGGGACGAGCTTCGTCATCGGCGCGGGTGAGGTGTACCCGCACTGCCCCGAACACCAGCTCGCCAACCTCGGGGGCAGCCATGACGGCAAGGGCGCCGTCCTGCGGGGCGCCGTCGTCAACGGCCCCAACGCCGCCGGGAAGCTGGAGGAGTCGAACGGCTTCCCGGGCATGAAGAAGTGCACGGCCTCCCCGCCGACCGGAGCCTGGACCGACTTCGACGGCAGGGGCGCACGGTACGTCGACGACGTGGGCGCCTGGCAGACGGTGGAGCCGGCACTGGATTTCACCACGACCGCCCTGCTGGCCTTCGCCCTGACCGCGCAGGACGGCGGCGCGTAGGCTCTGGGTCTCCTCAAGTCGCTTGGCATCCAGGGGACATGATCGTCAAGCTGCCGTCATGACAGGAATCACGGGACTGAGCAAGAAGAACAACTTCGTGCTGGCCGTCCGGGACGCGGACGTGGTGGCGGCGGCCCTGCGCCAGGCGCTGGCGGAGGCCTCGCCCCAGGAGCGGCCGGGCCTGGAGCGCGCCGTCGCGCTCGTCGAGTCCACCGCCGCCGCCACCGAGACCCAGCTGCGCGCCCGCTGGGTCCGCTCCCGGCTGGCGGCCGTCGGCTTCACGGGGGACATCGCCTCGGTCGCGGCGGTGAAGGCGCTGCGCCGGGCGGAACCGAAGCTGAGCCTGCTGGCGGCGGTGCAGCTGCAGAAGGAGGCGGTGGCCCATCCGGAGTGATCCGGCCCGCGGTGACCGAGCCGGGGCGATCCGGCCCGCGGCGACCGAGAGATAGTAGCCATGGACATAGTAGCCATGTACTCTATCTTCCATGAGTGAGCGCAAGGGTTCCGAACGGGCCACGCCCGGGTTTCTGGTGTGGCGGCTGTCGACGAAGTGGCGGGTGGCCGTGGACCGGGCGGTGGCCCCGCTCGGCCTCACCCACGCCCAGTACTCGCTGGTCGCCTCGCTGTACGGGATGCAGCGCTCCGGGGAACGGCCCAGCCAGCGCCGGCTCGCCGACCACACCGGCCTCGAACCGCTCTACGTCTCCAAGCTGGCGCGCGCCCTGGAGTCCGCCGGCCTGATCGAGCGCACCCGGGATCCCCGCGACCCGCGCGCCGTGCAACTCGCCCTGACCGAGCGGGGGCAGGACGTGACACAGCGGGCCGTCACGGTGGTCCAGGGGCTGCTGGAACAGCTGCTGGAGCCGCTCGGCGGCCTGAAGAGCCCCCGGACGCGCGCGCTCACCGACGAACTGACCCTGCTGCTCGACGTACCGCTCGACCTCACCGACGAGAGAACCAAGGAGTGACGATGACCGACACCGCGCCGCCCGTCGGCGGCCGCACCATAGGCCTCGCGCACTACGCGGGCCGCGCCGTCCTGGAACGCGTCCTGGCACGGCACGGCCTCACCTTCCAGCAGCAGATCACCCTGCGGGCGGCCGTCGCCGCCGTCGGGCCGCTGGAATCCGGCGCGCTCGTCGAGCAGGTGACCGACGCGCTCAAGACCGGGGCTGCGGACGTACGCACCGCCGTCGACACCCTGCTCAGCGAGGGGCTGCTGGCGGCCGACGGCCCCCTGGTCCGGCCCACGGACGCCGCGCGCGAGCTGTTCGCCGTCGTGAGCGCCGAGACGGGCGAGATCTCGGCCCGGATCTACGCCGGGATCCCCCCGGAGGACCTGGCGACCACGGGCCGCGTCCTCGCCCGCGTCACCGAACGGGCCGACGCGGAGCTGGCGAACTTGGCGCAGCCGACTCGCGCGTCCCGGTAGGCACCGGCACCCCTCGGCTGCACCCCCGTCGCCAGGTAGTGGAATATTCAACCACCACGCCCGGTTGTCGGCCTCGAAGGAGGCACGAGTGGACACGACATACGAGACGACCGACAGCACCGCCTACTACGCCCACGGAACGCCGGCCGAGCGGTGGGAGAGGGCGCGGCTGTTCTTCGCCGCGAAGGAGTACGCCGCCGCCGCGCGGGTGCTGGTGGGACTGGTCGAGGAGGTGCCGGAGCAGACCGGACCGCGGCTGCTGCTGGCCCGCGCCTACTACCACTCGGCCCAACTGCGGCGCGCCGAGGACGAGTTGCGGCAGATCGTCGAGCGGGACCCGGTGGAGCACTACGCCCGGCTGATGCTGGGGCGCACCCTGGAGCGGCAGGGCCGGCACGCGGAGGCGGGACCGCATCTGCGGCTCGCCTCGGCGCTGGCCGGGGACTTCCCCGACGCCTGAGCCCGGGACGGCGGACGGCCCGGCGGTGGACCTCCACCGCCGGGCCGTTCCGCGTGCCCGGGCCGCTCAGACGGCCGCCCGCCGCCCCCGCCGGTGCGCGATCTCGCCGAGCACGATGTCCACGGCCAGGAAGCCGACCAGCGGGATGCCCAGGAGCGGGACGAAGTAGGCCACCACGGCGACCGCCGCCATCAGCGGGACGAGGACGTACGGCGGGACCTGCGCCCAGGCGCCGCGCGGGACGGGCCGGCCGAAGGAGGACCCGCGGCCGCGCTGCCACCACATGCGGTAGCCCCACACGATCAACAGGATCAGGGAGCCCGCGAGGAGCATCAGCGCGAGCTGGTTGACCAGGCCGAACAGCACGCCGGTGTGCAGATCGATGCCCCAGCGGGTCAACTTGGCGAGCAGCGGGTAGTCGTCGAACCGCAGGACGTCGGTGACCTCTCCGGTGGCCGGGTCGATCGCCACCGCGTCCTGCTTCTCGGGCCAGCTGCGCTGCACCTGCTTGACCACGTACGCGGAGGAGGCGTCCGCCGGCGGGACGATCTCGACCGGGTCGCCCAGCCCCTCGGCCCGCGCGGCGGCCAGGATCTTGTCGAGGCCGACGCCGTGCCCGCCGTCCCCGCCCGCCCCGGACGCCTCGTCGTGACCGGCGTGCTCGCCGCCGCCCGCGGCCGCCGAGACCGACGGGGTGGCCTGGCCCAGCGAGGTGCGCAGGACGTCGATGTTCGCGCCCGCGTAGGTGGACCAGGTCAGTCCGGTCGCGGACAGGAAGATGAAGCCGGCCGCGGCCCACACGCCGACGGTGCCGTGCAGGCCGAGCGTGCGGCGCCGTCCGCTCGTGCCGCGGACCTTGCGCAGGGCACGGCGGCGGGAGAACCAGAGCACGAGGCCGCCGCCGGCCGTCACCCACAGCCAGCCGGCGGCGAGTTCGCTGTAGAGGCGGCCGTTCTCGCCCAGGTGCAGATCGCGGTGGAACTCGTCGATCCAGGTGCGCAGCGGCAGCGCGCCGGTGGAGCCGTACTGCTCCAGCGCGCCGCGGACCTCGCCCGTGTACGGGTCCACGAACACGGCCAGGGTGTGGGTGGCGTCGACGCCCTCGACACCGGACAGCATCACCCGGGTGGTGGCGTCGTCCTGCGGCGAGGGGCGGACGGCCGAGACGGTGCCGTCGGGGTAGGCCTTGCGGGCGGCGGCCACCTGCTCGGAGACCGGCAGTGACACCTCGCCGGCCGGCACGGTCATCTCGTGGGAGTACACGATCTTCTCGGCCTGGAAGGCGGCGGCGTACAGGAACCCGGTGGCGGCGGCGACCAGCAGGAACGGCGCCACGAACACACCGGCGTAGAAGTGCAGACGCAGTATCAGCGGGCGCAGCGGGGCCCACGGGCCGCGGGACTTCGGTGCGGGGGCCGCTGCCGGCGGAGCCTCGTCCGTGGAGGTCGAGGGAGCGGTGGACATGGTGGGCTTCTCCGGGGGGAGGAGGAGTGGGTCGGGGACACGTTCTGGGGACGTCCTTCAGCCGTGACGCACCAGTAGTCGGGAGCCGACGACACCGAGTTCCCGCCACTTCGAGTGACGTGCGTCACATCCCATGCGGCCGTGGCATGCTGGCCCGATGGCATCTCCCAGTCCCCGCGCGCCCCTTGCCGAACGGATCGAGGAACTCCTCGCCCCCGGCGGCCCGTTGCCCATCGTCGCGGCCGGGGACCCGGTCCTGCGGACGGGCACCACGCGCTACGAGGGCCAGCTCGATCCCGCCCTGCTGGCCCGGTTCGTCGAGGCCCTGCGCCTCACCATGCACGCGGCGCCGGGCGTCGGCCTCGCCGCGCCGCAGGTCGGAGTGGAACTGCGGATCGCCGTCATCGAGGACCCGGCGCCGGTGCCGGAGGAGGTGCGGCTGGCCCGCGGCCGGGTGCCGCAGCCGTTCCGGGTCCTGGTCAACCCCGCGTACGAGCCGGTGGGTTCGGCCCGCGCCGCCTTCTTCGAGGGCTGTCTGAGCGTGCCGGGCTACCAGGCGGTGGTGGCCCGGCACACCGAGGTGCGGCTCACGGGTGCGGACGAGCACGGCCGGCCGCTGGACGAGGTGTTCGGCGGCTGGCCCGCCCGTATCGTCCAGCACGAGACGGACCACCTCGACGGTGTGCTCTACCTCGACCGGGCCGAACCGCGCTCGCTCTCGGCCAACCAGGCCGTGCTCGACCGCTGGACGCAGCCGACGGCCGACCTGGCCGCGAGGGCGCTGGGGTTCGAACTCCCCTGACCCGCGGGCCGGCCGGATCCCTTCAGTTGTCCCGGTAGGCCTCCAGCAGCCGCAGCCACACCTCGCTGAGCGTCGGATAGGACGGGACGGCGTGCCACAGCCGGGCGAGCGGGACCTGCCCGGTGACCGCGATCGTCGCCGAGTGGATCAATTCGCCGACGCCCGGGCCGACGAAGGTGACGCCGCGCAGGATCTCCCGCTCCAGGTCGACGACCATCCGGGCGCGGCCCTTGTAGCCCTCGGCGTACAGCCCCGCTCCGGCCACCGACGACATGTCGACGTCGACGGCCCGCACCCGGTGTCCGGCCTGTTCCGCCTCGGCGAGCGAGAGGCCGACGGCGGCCGCCTCCGGGTCGGTGAACACCACCTGGGGGACGGACTCGTGGTCGGCCGTGGCGGCATGGGCGCTCCACGGGTCGCTCTCCGGCAGCTCGGTGCCTGCCGCGCGGGCGGCGATGGCGGCGCCCGCGATCCGGGCCTGGTACTTGCCCTGGTGGGTGAGGAGGGCCCGGTGGTTGACGTCGCCCACGCCGTAGAGCCAGTCGGTGCCGGTGACGCGCAGGCTGTCGTCGACGGTGAGCCAGGAGCCGGGTGCCAGGCCGACCGTGTCCAGGCCGATGTCGTCGGTGCGCGGGGCGCGGCCGACGGCGAAGAGGATCTCGTCGGCCTCGATGCGCTCGCCGGTGTCGGTGACGACCACGACGGTGCCGTCGGAGCGCGTCACCGACGCCACCGAGGTGCCGGTGCGCACGTCCGCGCCGGCCTCGGTGAGCGCCTCGGCGACCAGTTCGCCCGCGAACGGCTCCATCCGGTCGAGCAGGCCCTTGCCCCGCACGAGGAGGGTGACCTGCGAGCCGAGGGCCTGCCAGGCGGTGGCCATCTCGGTGGCCACGACTCCCCCGCCGACCACGACGAGCCGGCCGGGCGCCGCCTGGGCGGCGGTCGCCTCCCGGCTCGTCCAGGGCCTGACCTCGGCCAGGCCCGGCAGGTCGGGCAGCGCCGCGCGGGTCCCGGTGGCGACGACGACCGCGTGGCGGGCCGTGAGGACCGTGTCCCCCACCGTCACCGTGCGCGGTCCGGTCAGTCTCCCGTGGCCGCGGTAGAGGTCCGCGCCGATGCTCTTGATCCAGTCGACCTGGCCGCCGTCCGTCCAGTCGCCGGTGAACCAGTTGCGGCGGGCGAGGACCGCCGCCGTGTCCAGCGGGCCTTGCACCGCGTCGCGCAGGCCGGGCAGTCTGCGGGCGTCCGCGCGGGCGATCACCGGGCGCAGCAGGGCCTTGCTGGGCATACAGGCCCAGTACGAGCACTCGCCGCCGACCAGTTCGCTCTCCACGACCGCGGTGGTGAGGCCGGCCGCACGGGTGCGGTCGGCGACGTTCTCCCCCACGGGCCCGGCTCCGAGCACAACCACGTCGTACAGGTTGGTTTCCGTTTCCGTCATGGGGTCAGTCTGGTGGGTGGTGTGCGGGGAGGCCACACGGGTAGGGGCGCGGAATACGCGTCGGGCCGGCCGTGTTGTCGCGGACGGCTTCACCCCATGTCGGGGCAGTCCTGACAGGAAGCACCGGGAAGAGGAATCACGCCATGAGCAGCACCGTGGAGCTCACCAAGGAGAACTTCGACCAGACGGTCACCGACAACGACTTCGTCCTGATCGACTTCTGGGCGTCCTGGTGCGGCCCGTGCCGTCAGTTCGCCCCGGTCTACGACAAGGCCGCGCAGGAGAACCCGGACCTGGTGTTCGGCAAGGTGGACACCGAGGCGCAGCCGGAGCTGGCCGCGGCCTTCGGCATCCAGTCGATCCCGACGCTGATGATCGTGCGGGACCGCGTCGCCGTGTTCGCCCAGCCGGGCGCCCTGCCCGAGGCCGCGCTCACGGACGTCATCGGACAGGCGCGCGAGCTGGACATGGACGAGGTCCGCAAGTCGATCGAGGCAGAGCAGGCCAAGGCCGGCGCCGACGGCTCCCCGGCCACCGGGGGCGAGTAGCCCCGGGAGCCTTCGGGACGGGAGCCGCCGGGACGGGAGTCCTCGGTCCTCAGGCGGACAGTCCTCGCGGAAGGCCTCTAGAAGGGGTACGGCGCCACGTCCGCGCGCACCGTCGTCCAGCGCACGTCGGTGAAGGCGTCGAGGTTGGCCTCGCCGCCGAAACGGGCGCCGGTGCCGGAGGCGGCGACCCCGCCGAAGGGGGCGACGGCCTCGTCGTTCACCGTCTGGTCGTTGACGTGCACGATGCCGGTGGGAATGCGCTCGGCGAGGTCCAGACCGCGGGCGGCGTCCCGGGTGACGATGCCGAGCGAGAGACCGTAGGAGCTGCGCGCGGCCAGGGCCGCCGCCTCGTCCGGGGTGCCGAAGGAGCGTACGGGGGCCACCGGGCCGAAGACCTCCTCCGCGTAGGCGGGGGTGTCGTCGTCGACGCCCGCGAGGACGGTCGGCCGGTAGAAGAGCTCCTCGTGCCTGCCGCCCGCGGCGAGCTCGGCGCCGGCCGCGGTACTGGCCTCCACCAGGCCGTGCACCTTGGTGAGCTGGCCTTCGTCGATGAGCGGGCCGAGGTGGACCTGCGCGCGGTGCGGGTCGCCGACGGCGAGGGCGTCGGCCTTGGCCGCGAGGCGCTCCACGTACTCCTCGTAGAGGGAGGCGTGCACCAGGTGGCGGCCGGTGGTCATGCAGATCTGGCCCTGGTGGAAGAAGGAGCCCCAGGCCGCGGTGGAGATCACGGCGTCCAGGTCGGCGTCCTCCAGCACGATCAGGGCGGAGTTGCCGCCGAGTTCGAGGTGGGCCCGCTTGAGGTGGCGACCGGCGGCCTCGCCGACCGCGCGGCCGGCTCCGGTGGAGCCGGTGAAGGAGATCACGGGCACCAGCGGGTCGGCGACCAGGGCCGCACCGGTCTCGGCGCCGCCCGGGAGGATGTGCAGGAGGTTCTCGGGCAGGCCGGCCTCCGCGAAGACCGCGGCCAGCGCCAGTCCGCCGCACACCGCCGTGCGCGGGTCCGGCTTGAGGACGACCGCGTTGCCGAGCGCGAGGGCGGGCGCGACGGACCGGATCGACAGGATCAGCGGGGCGTTGAACGGCGAGATCACGCCCACGACCCCGACGGGCACCCGCCGGGTGTACGACAGCCGGGGCGCCTCGCTGGGCAGGACCTGTCCGGCCGGGCGGGAGGCGAGCGCGGCGGCCTCGTAGCACTCCTGGGCGGCGACGTGCAGCTCGAAGTCGGCCTTGCCCGGTATGGATCCGGACTCGCGGACGATCCACTCGCGCAGTTCGTCGGCGTGCGCGGTGAACAGGTCACCGGCCTTGCGCAGCACGCCGGCGCGCACGAAGTGAGGGAGCCGGGCCCACTCGGTCTGCGCGGCACGGGCCGCCTCGGCGGCCGGCCCCACGTCCGCGGCGCCCGCCAGGTCGACGGCGCCCAGCGGGTCGCCGGTGGCGGGCTCGGTGACGGTGCGGCGGGGGCCCGACAAGGGGCGGGACTGCCAGTTCTCGGGGTCGAGCAGCGGCATGAAGGCTCTCCGATCGGTGACCCGCGGGGCTTCGGCTCTCACAGGGGGAGGGGAAGTCCCGTGTAGTTGGCCGCCAGTTCGGCGGCGGCGTGGCGGGATGCGGTGATCCGGCGCAGCCGGGCGAGCTGCATCCGATGGTCGAACGCATCTCCATCTGGTTGAGCGTGCAACATCCTAGTCATGTCGTCGGAAAAGCGGGTCGCCTGCCACACCCGTCGCAGACAGTGGTCCGAATACCCGTCCAGCAGCCTCGTGGACCCGGTGGCGCGCAGTTCCGCGAAGGCGCCGGCGAGCAGACGTACGTCCGAGACGGCGAGGTTGAGCCCCTTGGCGCCGGTCGGCGGGACGATGTGGGCGGCGTCCCCGGCGAGCAGGAGCCGGCCGTGGCGCATCGGCTCGTGGACGAGGCTGCGCATCGGCGTGACGGCCTTGGTGGTGATCGGGCCGCGGCGCAGCGTCCAGTCGGCGTCGACGGCGAGGCGGGCGGCGAGTTCGTCCCAGATCCGGTCGTCGGGCCACTCCCGCACGCCGGTGCCGTTGGGGACCTGGAGGTAGAGCCGGGAGATCCGCGGCGAGCGCATGCTGTGCAGGGCGAAGCCGCGTTCATGGCGCGCGTAGATCAACTCCTCGCAGGAGGGCGGCACTTCGGCGAGGACGCCGAGCCAGGAGTACGGATAGTCATGGGCGTACGTCCGGCCCGCGGTGGCCGGGAAGGCCCCGCGGGCGACCCCGTGCGAGCCGTCGCAGCCGACCACCCAGTCGCAGACGAGCCGCTGTTCGCGGCCCTCGCGCAGGAACCGCACGGTGGGCTTCCCGCTCAGCGGCTCCTCCACGGCGAGCGCCGCGGCCTCGAACAACAGGGGCGGACCGTCGGCGAGTTGGAGGGCGACGAGATCCTTCACGATCTCCGTCTGGGCGTAGATCGTGACCGTGCGGCCGCCCGTGAGGACGGGGAAGTCGAGGTGGTGGCGTTCGCGGTCGAACCGCAGCTCGATGCCGTGGTGCACCAGACCTTCGCGGTCGAGCCGGGCGGCGGCTCCCGCCGCGCGCAGGGCGTCGACCGTGCCCTGCTCCAGCATGCCGGCCCGCTGGCGCCGCTCCACGTACTGCCTCGTCCTGCTCTCCAGGACCACGCAGTCGACGCCCGCGCGGTGCAGCAGCCGGGCGAGCAGCAGCCCCGCGGGGCCGCCGCCGATGATGCCGACCGTCGCACGCATGGCGCCTCCCCTGCGACCGTAGTTCAGCTGGAGTCGCGCTGCACCACGGTGGCTCCGAACGGCGCGTGCGCCTCGGGGGCGGCCGCGGGGCTGCGCACCGCCCGGTCGACCAGCGAGGCGAGGTCGCGGCCGGAGGGCAGCGCGATCCGCACGGTGCTGAGCCGGGGCCGCAGCAGCCGCCCGAGCATCAGGTCGTCGGCGCCGATGACGGCGACGTCCTCGGGGACGCGCACCCCCGCGTCCTGGAGGGCGCGCATCAGCAGCATGGCGTACTCGTCGTTGTAGGCGAAGACGGCGTCCAGGCCGAGGGCGGGCCAGCGGGCGGCGAGGGCCGCCGCGGACTCCTCCGCGTAGGCCAGGGACAGCTCGGTGACGCAGGCGTCCGTGCCCTGGAGGGCCTCGCGGGCGCCGGCCAGGCGGGGAGCGGAGAACATCTCCATCCCGCGCTCGGCCGGGACCACCACCCCGATCCGGCGGCGGCCGCGGGCGTACAGGTGCGCGGCGGCGCTGCGGCCCACGTCGGCGTGGTCCAGGAGCAGCCCGCGGGCGCCCTCGACCGCCTCGGGACCGAGCGTCACCACGGCCCGGGCGCCGGACCTCTTCAGCACGGCGACCCCCTCGGGGCCGACGCCGGGGCTGGGCACCAGCACGGCGACGGGCCGTAGTTCGGCCCAGGCACGGGCGGCCTCGTCACCGCGCAGCCCCGTGGCGCCGTACTGCACGACGGTGTAGTCGAGGCGGCTCAGCGCCCCCTGGAAGTCGTGCACGAACTGGGAGTAGAGAGGGCCGGCCGGGACGGGCAGGGTGGGCATCAGGACCATGCGGCTGTGGCCGGCCCGCAGGGTGCGGGCGGCCGCGTGCGGCACGTACCCGAGTTCCTCGGCGGCCTTGCGCACGCGGCGGCGGGTGGGCTCGCTGATGCGCACGGCGCTGGCGTTGTTCAGGACGTAGGAGACGGTCGCGCGCGAGACGCCGGCCAGGCGGGCCACGTCGGCGCTCGTGGGCACGGGGCGCGGCACCGGCGACTGCGTCGGCGCGGGCGTGTTCGGTATCTGCACCATGACGTACCGCATCTTGGCAGAAGCTGTGGAGGGGGCACCGGGCGGGGGACACCGAGATCCGATGACCCGTCAACGAACATGTTCGTTACGCACTTGTTCGGAGCGAACATGTTCGTTACGGTGGAGGCATGACAGCACGCCCCGACACCCCGCGCAGCCGCCGTGAGCGCCCGGCCAAGCCCGCTCTGACCAGGGAGGGCATCGTGGCCGCCGCGCTCGCGGTGCTGCGCGCCGAAGGCCTGCGGAAGCTGACCATGCGCCGCCTGGCCGAGGAACTCGACACCGGTCCGGCCTCCCTGTACGTGTACGTCCGCAACACGGCGGAGCTGCACGCGGCCGTGCTCGACGAGCTGCTGGGCACGGCCCTGCCCGCGCCGGCCACGGGGAGCTGGCGCGAGCGGCTGGAGGCGGTGCTCACCTCGTACACCGCGATGCTCTTCGACCACCCGGACCTCGCCCGCTCGGCGCTCAC
This sequence comes from Streptomyces sp. 3330, assembly GCF_031456635.1. Classification (NCBI taxonomy): domain Bacteria; kingdom Bacillati; phylum Actinomycetota; class Actinomycetes; order Kitasatosporales; family Streptomycetaceae; genus Streptomyces; species Streptomyces sp. 3330. Next base: position 176,854 of record NZ_JAVDVA010000014.1, on the reverse strand, counting down.
CGCCCGGCCCAGCGGCCCGCACTACCTGAACCTGATCGAGACCCTGCTGGCCCTGCTCGACGAGGGCGGGGTGCCGCCCGCGCAGGCCGCCTGGGGCGTGGACCTGCTGCTCCAGCACGCCACCGCGACGGCCGCCGAACACACGGACGAGGCCTCCCCGGAGGACTGGGACGCCCTGCGGCACGCGGTGCGCGAGGCGTCGCAGGAGACCCACCCGCAGGTCGCCCGCCTCGCCGGGCCCCTGCTCTCGGGTCCGCCCGAAGCCCGCCTCTCCTGGGGGTTCCGGGCGCTGATCGGCGGCATCGAGCGGATCGCCGTACCCGAATGACGACACCCGGACCACGACCACAGGAGGACCCATGCACCACCCCGTAGCGATCATCGGCGCCGGACTCGGCGGCCTCACCCTCGCCCGCGTGCTGCACGTGCACGGCATCGAGGCGGCCGTTCACGACCTGGACGCCTCCCCCGACGCCCGCACCCAGGGCGGCATGCTCGACATCCACGGGGACTCCGGCCAGGAGGCACTGCGCGCCGCCGGGCTGCACGAGGAGTTCCGCACGCTGGTCATGCCCGGCGGCCAGGCCACCCGGGTCCTCGACAAGGACGCGACGGTCCGCTTCGAGGGCGCCGACGACGGGACCGGGGACCGCCCCGAGGTCGACCGGGGCGCCCTGCGCGACCTGCTGCTGCGCTCACTGCCCGAGGGAACGGTCCGCTGGGGCGCGAAGGTCACCGGCGCGCGGCCGCTGGACGGCGGACGGCACGAGGTGCGTCTCGAGGACGGCTCCGTGTTCACCACGGACCTGCTGGTCGGCGCCGACGGCGCCTGGTCGCGGATCCGTCCACTGGTCTCGGACGCGCGGCCCGCGTACACGGGCGTGTCGTTCGTGGAGACGGACCTGCTGGAGGCGGACACCCGGCATCCGGTGAGCGCCGGGGTGGTCGGCGGCGGGTTCCTCTTCGCCCTCGGCGCGGACAAGGGCTTCCTCGCCCACCGCGAGCCCGACGGCAGTCTGCACGTCTACACCGCCCTGCGGGTCGCCGAGGACTGGGCGACCCGCATCGACTTCGGCGACCCGGAGGCGGCCAGGAATCACGTCCTGGAGCACTTCACGGACTGGGACAAGAGCCTGCGGGCGCTGGTCGCCGACGCGGACGGTCCTCTGGTGCCGCGCCTCATCCACGCCCTGCCCGTCGGACACCGCTGGGACCGCGTCCCCGGCGTCACCCTGCTCGGCGACGCCGCCCATCTGATGTCGCCGTTCGCGGGCGAGGGCGCCAATCTCGCGATGCTGGACGGCGCCGAACTGGGCCTGGCCCTGGCCGCCCGCCCGGGCGAGCGCGAGGCCGCGCTGGCCGCCTACGAGGAGCGGCTGTTCCCGCGCAGCGCGGCGGCCGCGGCGGACTCCGCCCGCAGCGGCGTGGCCCTGTTCGCCGAGGACGCCCCGCAGTCCGTCGTCGACCTGTTCACCGCGGGGCCCTGACCGGCGTCCCGCTCGCCACACCGCTGGTCACCCGGTCGACCAGCTCGCTCCAGCCGGCTTCCAGGCGCTCCGCCGGCATGCCGCACTGCCGGGTGAGGTGGTGCACGAGGACCGGGTTGAGGTACCCCATCAGGGTGTGGGCCAGCAGCTCGGCGTCCGCGTCGGGCAGCGCCTCGCGCAGCAGCAGCACCAGGTGACTGTGGTGGACCCGGCGCGGTGGCACGGAGTACCGGCGGTCCGGTCCCGGCTCTGCCGCCAGCTGAAGGTCCAGTTCGTCCACGGCCCGCCGGAGCATGGCGACGCCGAACGCCCGCAGCCGCGCGACGGGCTCCGCGCCCGGCCCCAGCGGCGGGGGACCGCTCAGGAACGCGGCCTGGAAGTTCCGTTCGGAGTGGTCCAGGAGCGCCGTCAGCAGCCCGGTGCGGTCGCCGAAGCGCCGGAACACCGTGCCCTTGCCGACGTTCGCCGCACTCGCCACCGCCTCCATCGTGACCCCGGCCGCGCCGTGCTCGGCGATCAGCCGGGCGGCGGCGTCCAGCAGCCTGGCCCGGTTGCGGGCCGCGTCGGCGCGCAGGCACGGCTCGTCTCCGGCCGGGCCCAGTTGCAGCAGCTCGTGCTCGGTCAGGCTCTCCTCGGGCTCCGGACAGGGAGGCAGAACGGCGGACATGAACTCAGCGTAAAGCATCGGGAATCAAACTGGACCGCGGTCCGGTTAGGATGCTAGAACAATAAACGGACCTCGGTCCGGATTCGTAACGGCACTGTTTCAGCCTCTGGGAGTACCCATGTCTGTCCGCATCCTCGCGCTCGTCGGCAGCCTTCGCGCCGGTTCGACCAACCGCCAGCTCGCCGAGGCGGCCGTCAAGGTCGCTCCCGAGGGCGCCACCGTCGACCTCTTCGAGGGCCTGGCCGAGATCCCGTTCTACAACGAGGACCTCGATGTCGAGGGCAGCGTCCCGGCCGCCGCCGCCAAGCTGCGCGCCGCCGCCCAGGCCGCCGACGCCTTCCTGCTCTTCTCCCCCGAGTACAACGGCACCATCCCGGCCGTGCTGAAGAACGCGATCGACTGGCTGTCCCGCCCGTACGGCGCCGGCGCCTTCGGCGGCAAGCCGGTGGCCGTGGTCGGCACCGCGTTCGGCCAGTTCGGTGGCGTGTGGGCGCAGGACGAGGCCCGCAAGGCCGTGGGCATCGCCGGCGGCAAGGTCATCGAGGACCTCAAGCTCTCCATCCCGGGCTCGCTGACCCGCTTCGCCGAGACCCACCCGGTGGACGACGCCGAGGTCGCCGCGCAGCTGACCGAGGTCGTGGCCCGTCTGCACGGCCACGCGGGCGAGGCCGCGGCCGCCTGATCACCCTGAGCGCCTGATCACCCTGACCGGCTGAGCGCCCGAGCGGCTGAGCGGCGCGACAGCGTCACGGGCGCGGCGGCAGACGGCGAAGGGGGCCCGGAACACTTCCCGGGCCCCCTTCGCCGTCCGGAGCGCTTCAGCCGCCGGGGGACACCGTCCCGACCGGCCTTCGCGCTGCGGCCTTCGCGTCTGCGGCCCTCGGGCGTCTTCGGCCTCAGCATCTTCGGCCTTCGCGGCTGCGGCCTTCTGTCTTCCTCCGGTCATCCGATCGGAGAATCTCGTTCAACCCGCGGACCGCCTCCCGTCGCGTCTGATAGGGCTGGGGAGATGCGGACCCTCTATCGACGACTGCTCGGCCTGATGCCCCGTATCGGCGTCCAGGTGACCGATCTCGGCCCGGGGACCGCGTTGGTCTCCCGGCGCGCCGCCTACCGGGTGACCGGCGCGGACAAGGACACCTGGGTGCTGCGCCGGACCCGGGACGCGGCACGGTCCGAGGTCGCCGAGGGCGGCACCGTCCGGTTGGGCGACACCGGCGCGCTGCTCCTGATGGAGAACCCGGGCGGGCAGGACGAGCGCAGACTCCAGCTGGCGGCCGCCGAGTACCTCTGCACCCAGCACGTGGCCGCGATGCTGGAGCTCTACGGCGTGAACTGCGTCTTCGACGTCGGCGCCAACAACGGCCAGTACGCCAGGCGGCTGCGCCGACTCGGCTACTCCGGCCGGATCGTGTCCTTCGAGCCCACCTCGGAGACGTTCGCCCGGCTCGAGAAGGCCGCCGCCGCCGACCCCGACTGGCGGGTGTACCGGTGCGGTCTGGGCCGCGAGGGGACGACGGCCGAGATCCACATCGGCTGGAAGACGATGAACTCGCTGCTGCCGGCCAGCGACTACGGCAAGGGCCGGTACAGCAGGTTCACGAAGGCCGACACCGAGGAGATCCGCGTCCGCCGGCTCGACGAGGTGATGGCCGAGGCCCTGGACGGCCTCGCCGACCCGCGCCCCTACCTGAAGATGGACACCCAGGGCTACGACCTGGAGGTGTTCGCCGGAGCCGGGGAGCGGATCGCGGAGTTCGTGGGGATGCAGTCCGAGGTCGCGGTGCTGAAGCTGTACGAGGGCAGCCCCGGCATGGGCGAGGCCGTCGCGGTCTACGAGGCCGCCGGGTTCGGCATCACCGGCATGTACCCCGTGACGCGCGAGGCGACCACGGGGCGCGTGATCGAGTTCGACTGCGTGCTGATGCGCGCGGACGCCGCGCCCACACCGTAGAGCGCGGCGTCGGCGCAGGGAGGACGAAGGGGGGCGGGCCTGTCGCGGCCGCCCCCCTCCCCCGGCTCAGGCCTCGGCCCACGCCTCCGCCGGGCTCAGACCTCCGTGGGCTCACGCCTCCGTGGGCTCAGACCTTGGCCTGTTCGGGCGCGGCGGTCTGGTCGGGCGCGTCATCGGCTGCCGCGGCGCGGGCGGCGGGGATGGCGGCGGCGATGGCCGCGGAGATCAGCGCGAGTGCGCCACCGACCAGGAGCGCGGTGCGGAAACCGTCCTCGGAGGCGAAGGTGTGGCCGCCCATGGTCGTGGTCATCCGGGAGAGGATCACGCCGATGACGGCGGAGCCGATCGAGGTGCCGAGCGAACGCATCAGGGTGTTGAAGCCGTTGGCGGCGGCGGTCTCCGTGAGCGGGACCGAGCTCATGATCAGCGCGGGCATGGCGCCGTAGGCGAGGCCCACGCCGCCGCTGGTGATGAGCGTGACCACCATGACGCCCCAGGCGGAACCCATCAGAACCAGCGAGACGAAGTATCCGCAGGCCAGCACCAGCGCGCCGCAGACCAGTGTGAACTTCGGGCCGCGGGCGTTGGTGAGCTTTCCGCCGAGCGGGGAGATCAGCATCATCATCAGGCCGCCGGGCGCCATCCACAGACCGGCCGCGAGCATCGACTGGCCGAGGCCGTAGCCGGTGGCCTCGGGGAACTGGAGCAGCTGCGGCATCACCAGCATGCTCGCGTACATGCCGAAGCCGATGAAGACCGAGGCGAGGTTGGTGAGGAGCACCCGGGGGCGGGCCGTGGTGCGCAGGTCGATCAGCGGGTCGGTGGTGCGCGTCTCCCACAGGCCCCAGCCGACGAGGGCCACGACCGCGGCGGCGGACAGACCGAGCGTGGTGCCCGAGGCCCAGCCCCAGTCGGCGCCCTTGGAGACCGCGAGCAGCAGCGAGACCAGACCGACGCCGAGGCCGATGGCGCCGGGCAGGTCGAACCGCTGGCCCTTGGCGCCGGCGGGGACGTCCGGGACGAGCACGAAGATCAGGACGGCGACGACGGCGGCCAGGGCGGCGGAGCCCCAGAACAGCACACGCCAGTTCGCGTACTGGGCGACCGCGGCGGCCAGCGGCAGGCCGATGGCGCCGCCGATGCCCATGGAGGCGCTGACCAGCGCGATGGAGCCGCTGAGCTTCTCGGCCGGGACGACGTCCCGCAGCAGCGCGATGCCGAGGGGCACCATGCCCATGCCCATGCCCTGGAGACCGCGCCCCACGATCATCGTCACGACGTCGGAGGCGAACGCGCACACCACCGAGCCCACGATCAGCGGCACGGAACAGGCGAGCAGCATCCGGCGCTTGCCCAGCAGGTCGCCGAGACGGCCGACGACCGGCACGCACACGGCGGCCACCAGCAGGGTGACCGTGATCACCCAGGCCGCGTTCGAGGACGAGGTGTCCAGGATCTGCGGCAGCTCGGCGATGAGCGGGGTGACCAGCGTCTGCATGATCGCCGCGGTGGTGCCGGCGAAGGCCAGCGTGGCGACCACGGCGCCCGGGCGGGCCGTGGGCTGGAGAGCGGGGGCGCCCATGGGGACTCCTCGACTTGGAAGGTGCGGTGAGGTCCGCGGGAGGGATCTGCGCGGAAGGAAGCGAAGGGTGTGCATCGTACATGTCGTGTGTATCAAGCACATGCTGTGGGGCGTGCACAGTGGTGTGCCAGGATGGTGCGGAAGCACGGAAGCGGGAGGTCGGGCACATGGAGACGCCGACGCACGAGGTCGAGTACGAGCAGATGCTGCTCAGCCGCCACACGTTCCTGAACCAGCGGGGCGGTCGCCGCAAGAACAGCCTCATGGAGCGCAGCGCCTACATCCTGCTCAGCCGGATCCGGGTCCAGGGGCCCATGTCGATCGGCGAGCTCAGCGAGGCCTTCGGGCTGGACGCTTCCACCCTCAACCGGCAGACCGCGGCGGCCATGCGGGCCGGGCTCATCGAGCGGATCCCCGACCCGGAGGGCGGCATGGCCCGCAAGTTCCGGCTCACCGACGAGGGCACACGCCTGCTGGACTCGGAGCGCGAGGGGATCGTGGACATCCTGGACCAGGTCATGACCGACTGGCCGGACGAGGACATCGCCGCCTTCGCGGGCTATCTGCGGCGCTTCAACTACGGCATCGAGGCCATCGGCGGCCGCCCCTGGCCGCGCCCGTGACGGTGCGGCCGCTCCCGACCGGCTGATCCTCCTCGTGAGGCCGGGCGTCGCCCCCCGACCGGAAGCGGCGGTGCTACGACGCGCCGGGCGCCGCGCTCGGACCCGTGCCGCCCGGCTGCCGGACGGTCCCGCCGGCCCCGCGGGAGCGGCGGTGACGGTGGTCGGCGTGGGTGTGCCCGTCCCGGCGGCTGCGTCGCTCCCGCCGCCGCACGCGGTGGCGGACCTGTCCGGGACCGCCGGGAACCCGGCCCCGGCGCCACCACCCGCCCGGGCCGACCACCTGTCTAAAGTACAGAGAGATCACCACCTGCGCGGGAGTTCCCATGACCGGTCCCCGTCGGATCCGCCCCACCGACACGCTCGGAGCCATCGAGCCCCCGGGCAACGCCGAGACGGTCGTCGGTGTGCTGTCGGTGACGGTCCTGGTGGAGGTGCTCGGCGTCCTGTCCGGGTCCGAGGTGTGGCTCCTCGGGCTGCTGGTCTTCCTGCCGGGCACGGCGTCGGCGCTGTGCACCGTCCAGCAGACGAAGTTCGTCGCCGCGTGGACCACCCTGTTCGTCACCCTCACGCTGCTCGTACGGGCCGACGACAACGGCCGGTGGCTCGACCGGGCGCTGCTGGTGCTGCTCACCCTCGCGCTGGGAGCCGCCTCCGTCTACGCCTGCCACCGGCGCATCGCGCGGGAGCACGAGATGCTGCGGCTGCGCTCCACCGCCGCCGCCATGCAGCGGCACATCCTGCACCCCCTGCCCCTGCTCACCGACGACGTGCTCGTCAACGGCGTCTACGAACCCGTGCAGGAGGACCGGCTCGTCGGCGGTGACATCTACGACGTCGTCGCCTCGCCCTTCGGCACGCGCGTGCTGATCGGGGACGTACAGGGCAAGGGGCTGGCCGCCGTGGGCGCCGCGTTCGCCGTCATCGGCGCCTTCCGCGAGGCGGCCCACCGGGAACCGACGCTCACCGCGCTCGTCGACGCCCTGGACGCCGCGGTGGTGCGGCACAACTCCTACGCCGAACAGACCGGCGACGACGAGCGGTTCGTCACCGCGCTGATCATCGGTGTCGACGCGGGCACGGAGGCGCAGGTCGTCAACTGCGGTCACATCCCGCCCCGGTTGATGCACGACGGCACGGTCACCACACCGGCGGTGGATACCGGCGTCCCGCTCGGGCTCGCCGAACTGGCCGACGAACCCACGACGGTCGAATGGTTCGCCTTCCCGGCCGGTTCCACGCTGGTGCTGACCACCGACGGCCTCACCGAGACCCGCGCCCGCGACGGCAGCTTCTACCCGGTCGACGAGCGTCTTTTGAAGCACCTCGACCTCTCCCCCACCGACCTGCCCCTGGCACTGCACGAGGACGCCCGCGCGTACGCCGGGATCGACCGCCGCCACGACGACGTCGCCGTGCTGACCGTGCGCCGGTCACCGCGTCACTGAACCGCGCCGCCGGCCGGTCGGCCCCTCCCATGGCGCGCTCAGCCCACGCACACGCTCCTCATGGCGAACGGAGAGAGGGTCGCGCCATGTCTGGCGTCCCCGGCACCCGTGCAGGCGCGGTTCGCGTGCTGATCGTCGACGACGAGCCCGAGCTCACCGAACTGCTGTCCGCGGCCGTGACCGAGGCGGGGTGGAAGTCCTTCTCGGCGGCCGACGGACGCGGCGCGCTGCGCATCGCCCGGGACTGCTCCCCGCACGTCGTCGTCCTCGACGGCATGCTGCCCGACGTCGACGGGGTCGAGGTGCTGCGCAGGAGGTGACGCTGGCCGAGGTCCGCAAGCACCTCGACGACACCTACGTCACCTGGGCAGGCGGCACCGGCGACGACGACGCCTTCTACGTCCGCGTCCACAGCCCCCCCCGTCTGGATCGAGGTCGACTGCCAGGCTCCGGGCCCCCTGGCGGGCGCGTACGGCGCCACCCAGGGCAGCGGCGCGACGCAGAAGCACGTCCACTCCGTCGTGCGCACGCCCGACGGCAACGGCTACGGCAGGGAACTCCTCAGGCAGCACTACCTGACGTCGCCGCACCACCGGTGAGGTCGTAGCGGTCGCCCACCGGGCCGGGGTCCCCGTCGCCCCGGCCCGGTCCACGGGCTCAGGCCCAGGCGGTCGTCGCCACGAAGGAGCTGTCCTGGCGGAACAGGTCGGTGCCGTCCGACTGTTCCACCCGCAGCTGGTAGTTGTAGTGGCGCAGGTAGTAGCCGGGGTAGTTGTACGACTCGAAGCGGACCGAACCGCTCGCCGAGCCCGTCCGGGGGATGAAGGTGGCGTCCTTCGCGAAGGATGCCGTGCCGTCGTCGGCGTCGAAGCGGCCCCGGAAGGAATAGTGGCGCAGGTAGTTGCCGGCGGCGTCGCGGAACGAGCAGGCGTTCGCGTCGGCGAGGCCCGCCACGACGGTGAAGGTCGACGCCTGCTTCTCGGCGGTGGTGCTGGAGCTGGTCACCACGGGCAGGTTGAGCAGGGCGGACTGCTCCTGCCAGTAGCGGGTGCCGTAGTTGGCGGACCGCAGGGAGCGGGTGGCGTTCTTCGTGAGAGCGGGCCCGCCGGTCACCGTCTCCTTGATGACGGTGAAGTGCCGCGCCGTGCCGGAGATGCCGGGCAGCGCCTTGGGCGCGCTCCAGGTGGCGAAGGAGTCGTGGCTGTCGCTGTAGTAGTAGGCGCCGTCGCCGTAGCCGTCGAAGAAGATCCGCCAGGCGCCGTTGTCGAGCCGGATGACGGACGGGCCCTCACGGTAGCTGCCCCAGCCGGCCCAGTCGCCCGTCCTGGTGATCGTGTACGGGCCGGTCAGGCTCGACGCCGTGCCGTACTCGATGTACTTCGCCGTCTCGTTCTTGGTGAACGCGTGATAGGTCGAGCCGACCTTCACGATGCAGGTGTCGATGTGGTTCGCCCCGATGCCGGACAGCGCGACCGGTGAACTCCACGCGGTGAGGGCCGCGTTGGTGGCCTTCAGCAGATACGGGGTGAAGATCCACTCGTCGCTGGTCACCGAGCAGGACACGATGACGCTGACGCTGCCGTCGCTGTCGACGAACCACTCCGGCGCCCAGGCGCGGGAGAGGCCGGTGATCGGGACGGTGTAGTCGTACAGGAACGTCCAGTTGACCCGGTCGGAGCTGCGGGCGAAGCCGATCGTGGTGCTGGCGTCCTGCCAGGTGTGGGTCGTGTAGGTGACGTAGTAGTAGCCGTCGGTGTGCTTGAAGATGCTCGCGTCGCGGATGCGGTTGGCGGGCGGGGTGTAGGCGGAGGCCCGCACCAGCCGGAAGTCGGTGGCGTCGTCGGACTGGTAGACGTTCACCGTTGCGTCGTTGCTGTCGAGGAACGGCACGATCGTGTAGCGGGTCGCCGATCCGGCGGCCGGCGCTGCGGCCAGGGCCGTGCCGAGCAGGCCGGGCGCCTCGCCGAGCACGAGTGCCGTGGCGGGCAGGACGGCCATCGCGCGCAGCAGGGCACGACGGGACGGGGCGGGGGGTCGGGTCGTCATGGCGGCTCTCCTACGGCTCAGAGTTCGACATGCCGAACAAGGTTCGGAAAGTCGATCAGAAGGTAGGGGTGGGGCAGGGACACGTCAATCCCTTGCGCAGGAACGGGCGATGCCTGTGGGACGACTGTGGCGGGGCGGCCCCCGCCCTTGTGGCGGACGGTCGAACCGGGTCCGTCCGCGCGCCGTTCCACCGCCGGGCCGCCAGACGTTACCGTGCGGTAGACATCGTCGTCCCGGAGGTGCCCGCATGACGCCCGACCGTGCCGCAGGCCTGACCGCCACCGCCCGCGCGCTCGCCGAGGGCGAGGTGTCCTCCCGCACGCTCGTCGAGCGGACCCTCGCCCGGATCGAGGCGAGCCAGGGCACCCTCAACGCCTTCCGGATCGTCCGGGCCGAAGCGGCTCTCGCCGAAGCCGACGCGGCCGACCGGGAGTTGGCGACGGGGGGCCGGCGACCGCTGCTCGGGGTCCCCGTCGCCGTGAAGGACGACATGGACGTGGCGGGCGAACCGACCGCCTTCGGCTGCCAGGGCGTGCACCCCGTGGTCGCCGAGGACGGCGAGGCGGTACGCCGGCTGCGGGCGGCCGGGGCCGTGATCGTCGGGAAGACCAACACCTGCGAGCTGGGCCAGTGGCCGTTCACCGAGGGCCCGGCCTTCGGCGCGACCCGCAACCCGTGGAACACCGAGCACACCCCGGGCGGCTCCTCCGGCGGTTCGGCGGCCGCGGTCGCGGCGGGTCTGGTGCCGGCCGCGCTCGGCTCGGACGGGGCCGGTTCGGTGCGCATCCCCGCCTCCTGGACGCATCTGGTCGGCATCAAGCCGCAACGCGGCCGCATCTCGACCTGGCCGCGCGGCGAGTCCTTCCACGGCATCACGGTCAACGGCACGCTGGCCCGCACGGTCGCGGACGCGGCGCTGCTGCTCGACGCGGCCGGCGGCAACCACGCGCACGACCCGCACCGGCCACCCGCCGTGGACGCCTCGGCCGCGGTGGGACGCGACCCCGGCCGGCTGCGGATCGCGCTGTCGCTGAAGCCGCCCTTCACCGCCGTGCCCGCCCGGCTCCGGCCCGAGGTGCGCGCCCGTGTCCTCGACGTCGCCGAGCGGCTGGCGGGCCTCGGGCACACGGTCGAGGAGGCCGACCCGCCGTACGGGCAGATCGGCCTCGCCTTCTTGCCCCGGGCGACCGCGGGCATCGCCGAGCGGGTCGCCGAGGCCCCCTTCCCCGCGCTGCTCGACCGGCGCACCCGGGGCGCCGCCCGGATGGGCCGGCTGCTGGGCGGGGTCCCGCTGCGGGCGGCCCGGCGCGCGGAGGCCGTCCTGCACCGCCGTATCGGTGGCTTCTTCGGGACGTACGACGTGGTCCTCGCGCCGACGACGGCCGCTCCCCCGCCCCGCATCGGAGCCATGCTGGAGCTCGGCGGATTCGCCACCGACCGCGCGATGATCGCCGCCTGCCCCTATGCCTGGCCGTGGAACGTGCTGGGCTGGCCCGGCGTCAACGTCCCCGCGGGACTCGCGCCCGGCGGGCTGCCGGTCGGGGCGCAGCTGCTCGGCCCGGCGAACAGCGAGCCGCTGCTGATCTCGCTCGCCGCCGGACTGGAGGCGGATCTGCGCTGGCACGAGATGTGGCCGCCGGAGCCGATCACCGTGGAAAGCCGTGCGGCGCGGGGGCGTTCCGCCCCTACCCTGTGACCATGGACGATACGTCGATGGTCGGGCTCATGGGGCGGGTCACCGGAACGGTCGGGCCCGGGCTCGTCGGCGAGGTGATCGTCCGGGTGCGCGGCGGTGCCGAGCACTTCCTCGCCTACGCCGCCACGGGCACCGAGCGCATCGAGCGGGGGACGATGGTCACGGTGGTGGAGTACCTCCCGCCACGGACGGTCTATGTCTCCGCGATGTACGGCGGTTGAAGCCGCGTATGCCCGCCGTGAGCCGTATGTACCAAGCGGGCAACAGCAGTTCGGCCCCGTCTGTACACGGCACGCGCGCGGGCCCACACTCCCGTTACGTTCGGTGCCCCGAGGGCACCCTGCACCGGGGGAGTGCATGCCCATGGAAGTCGGTCTCATCGTCGGGGCGGCCGTAGGCGCCGTCCTCGTCCTGATCGGTGCGTTCAAGTTGATGTGGCGCGTCGCGGAACCCAACGAGGCGCTCATCATCTCCGGTTCGAAGCACAAGCTGGAGGGTCTCGAGGAAGGCATGGGGTTCCGCATCGTCACCGGGCGGGGCACCCTCGTGACGCCCGGGATGCAGGCCGTGCGCAAGCTCTCGCTCGACCTGAACCAGACGGAACTGCACGTGGACTGCGTGACCCACCAGGGGATCCCGCTGAAGGTGCGGGGCGTGGTCATCTTCAAGGTGGGCGACGACTTCGTGTCGATCGCCAACGCGGCCCGCCGCTTCCTCGACCAGCAGAAGCTGATGGCGGAGCGCGTGCACACCGTGTTCGCCGGTCATCTGCGGGCCATCGTCGGCGGACTGACGGTCGAGGACATGATCCGCGACCGGGAGAAGCTGACCGGACAGGCACGTGCCGCGTGCGGTACGGAGATGGAGAAACTGGGCCTGATCGTGGACTCCCTCCAGATCCACGAGATCGAGGACCCGACCGGGTACATCAAGAACCTCTCCGCCCCGCACCTGGCCGCCGTGCGGAGGGACGCGCGCATCGCGCAGGCCGAGGCCGACCGTCTCGCCACCGAGGCCGAGCAGCTGGCGTTCGGCCGGATGGCGGAGGCCACCCGGGACAGCGAGATCCTCAAGGCCGGGTACCAGGCCGAGCAGGACAAGGCCAACGCCAAGGCACGGCAGGCCGGGCCGCTCGCCGACGCCGCCGCCCGCCAGGAGGTGGTGGTCCAGGAGACGCGGGTGGCCGAACTCGAGGCGCAGCGGCGCGAGCAGCAGCTCCAGGCCGATGTCCGCAAGCCGGCCGACGCCAAGGCGTACGAGAAGCGGACGCTGGCCGAGGCCGAGCGCGACGCCCGGATCTCGGCGGCCGAGGCCAAGGCGACGGAGACCCGCTCCACCGGTGAGGCGGAGGCCGCCGCCACGCAGGCGAAGGGTCTCGCCAAGGCCGAGGCCAACCGTGCCCAGGGGCTCGCCGAGGCCGACGCCATCAAGGCGAGGGCCGCCGCCCTCGCCGAGAACCAGGAGGCCGTGGTCGCCCAGCAACTCGCCGAGAAGTGGCCGGAGATCGTCCAGGCGGGCGCGTCCGCGTTCGGCAACGTCGACAACATGGTGGTGCTCAACGGCGCCGACGGGGTGGCCGACATGTTGGCCAAGGCGCTCACCATGGGCGGGACGGGGCTGGGGCTGGCCCGTCAGCTGCTGTCCTCGATGAACCAGAACGGGCAGGCGGTGAACGGCACTTCCTCCCTCAACGGGGTGGCGAACCCGCCGTCGCAGCATGTGCCGGTCGAGGAGAAGTGACCCGCTGACGACGCGGTCACGGGGGCACCGCTTAAGGTGCCCCCGTGACCGCGTTTACCGATGAAGACGTCCCGGGCCGCTCCGGCCCCTCCGCCACCACCGAGGCCGACCCCCGTGAGGTCGGGCGGGTGCGCACCGAGTACTCCCCCGCGCACGACGGCGACCCGGACCCCGGCGAGATCGTGTGGACCTGGGTGCCCTTCGAGGAGAACGACGGCCGGGGCAAGGACCGCCCGGTGCTCGTCGTCGCCCGGGAGGCGGGCGGGACCTTCCTCGCCGTACAGCTGTCGAGCAAGCGGCACGACGGCGACCGCGAGTGGGTGCCGATCGGCGGCGGGCCCTGGGACCGGTCCGGCCGGGACTCCTGGGTGGACGTCGACCGCGTGCTGCGGCTGCACGAGGACGGCATGCGCCGCGAGGCCTGCGCGCTGGACCGGATGCGGTTCAACCTGGTCCGGCACCGCCTGCACGAGCGTTACGGCTGGACCTGAGCGGCCGTCCGGGCGAACACCCTCTCGAAGGCGCCCCGCACCACGCTTCCCGGCGTCCGGTCCAGTACCCCGAACGTCACGTGCACGAATGTCCGTTCGAAGCGCCCGCCGGGGCCGAGCAGCGCCCGGAACGCCTCCGCCACCTGCGCGGGGTCGTTGCGGAACACCCCGCAGCCCCAGGCGCCCAGCACCAGGCGCCGGTAGCCGTGCGCGGCGGCCGTCTCCAGGACCCGCCCGGCCCGGACGGCCAGCGCGCCCGGCAACTCGGCCGCACGCTCCGGGGCCGTCCGCAGCACCACGCCCGCGTTCGGGGCGGCGGCCGTCAGGAAGCCGACGTCGTAGGGCCGGTCGAGCAGACGGCCCCGGTCGTCGCGGAAGACGGGCACGGCCGGTGAGTGGATGACGCGGTCCGTGTAGAACGGGTCGCGGTGGGCCCGGTGATGGTCGTAGAACTCCCGGGCCTCCAGCAGGCAGACGTACAGCGCGGAGGCCCGGCACAGGGCCTCCTCCTGCGCCTGCGCCCCGTTGAGGTAGCCGCCCCCGGGGTTGCGGGCGGAGGCGAAGTTCAGCACGGCGACCGGCCCCGCGGCGACGAGCCGGCGGGCCGCCTCCAGGCTGCTCTCGCCGGTGACCTCGACGACCGTGCCGCCCAGGGCGTGCGCCGGAGCGCCCGCGGAAGGCCTCTCCGGCGCCCCGACCGGTCCCGGACCCGCCGTCCGGGTCCCCGCCCGGGCGGCCTCGATCGCCTCGGCGAGAACCACCTCGCGCCCGTCGGACGCGCGGTAGCGCCCCGCCGCGACGATCTGCTCCGTCTCCCGCGCGATGCCGCGCAGCCGCGCGCTCATGGAGCCACCCCCGTGGACCCCATGGCCGCGCGCCGCTTGGCCTCCCCCACCCCGTCCGTCTCCCCCGTCGTGCTCATACACGCATCGTGAGCGATCCTGGACATGGCGTGCAACAGGGTTTTCCGGGCCGGGAAACACTCCGAGGACCGGTCGGGAACGCCTGGAAAACAGCTCGAACTCGGTCCCGAATGTACGGTTGTGTACCCTTGTGCGGATTCGTTCGAGGGTTTTGGGTGGGACGAGCGATGCCTGTCCGGCCGCACCGAGGCCGGACCGGTGGCATGGTGGAATCTCAGGAGGATCCCGACATGTCCGACTCAGTCAGCGACTGTACCGACGAGACCCCGACCCGCAGCGCCCTCACCGAAGCCGAGGTGGAGGCCCTGGTCAGGGGCATCTGTTTCAAGACCGGGCCACCCCGTACCGTCGGGGTCGAAGTGGAATGGCTCGTCCACGATCTGCGCGAGCCGCGGCTCCCCGTCCCACCCGAACGACTCGAAGCGGCGTACGCCGCACTGCGCACCCTGCCGCTGAGCTCACCGCTCACCGTCGAACCCGGCGGCCAGCTGGAACTGAGCTCGCCGCCCGCCGCCTCCCTGATGGAGTGCGTGGGCACCGTCTCCGCCGATCTGACCGCCGTCCGCGCGGTCCTGGCCGAGCAGGGTCTCGCACTCTCCGGCAACGGCACGGACCCCTGGCGCCCACCCCGCCGGTTCCTCCACGAGCCCCGTTACGACGCCATGGAGGCCTGCCTCGACCGCACCGGCCCGGCGGGCCGCGCCATGATGTGCACCTCGGCCTCCGTCCAGGTCTGCCTGGACGCCGGGTACGAGGAGCCCGGCCCCCTGGGGCACGGGCGGCGCTGGTGGCTGTCGCACACGCTGGGCGCGGTCCTGGTGGCGGCCTTCGCCAACTCCCCGCTGCTCGGCGGCCGGCCCACCGGCTGGCGTTCCACCCGGCAGCTGCTGTGGACGGAGATAGGCGCCGGCCGCGCGGGCGGGCCCGCCCTGGACGGCGACCCGCGCACGGCCTGGGCCCGGCACGTGCTGGACGCGCCGGTGATGTGCGTCCGGCGCGACAGCGGGCCGTGGGAGGTGCCCGACCGGCTCACCTTCCGGCAGTGGACCCGGACCGGAGAACCGACCCGGGAGGATCTCGGCTACCACCTCACCACGCTGTTCCCACCGGTCAGGCCACGCGGCCACCTGGAGCTGCGCATGATCGACGCGCAGCCGGGCGACGACGGCTGGATCGTGCCGCTCGCCGTGACCACGGCGCTGTTCGACGACCCGGAGGCCGCCGAGCACGTCTACCGCGCGGTGAAGCCGCTGGCCGAGCGGGCCCAGCCGCTGCCGGCCCCGCACAACCCGCTGTGGATCGACGCGGCCCGCGACGGCATGACCGACCCGGAACTGCACGAGGTCGCCGTCGCCTGCTTCGGCACGGCGCTGGCGGCCCTGCCCCGCCTCGGCGCCACCGAGGCGGTGACGGACGCCGTGTCGGACTACCTGGAGCGCTACGTCCTGCGGGGCCGGACCCCGGCCGACGACCTGCTCGACCGCCTGCGCGGCACGGACACCCGCGCGTACGGGAAGGATCTGCGCACATGACCGACCCCGCCCTGGACACCGGGCAGGCGCTCGCCGACGGCCCCGGCCCGGACGACGGCCCCGTCCCGGACGCGGACACCCTGCGTGCCCGGGTGCTCGCCTCCCTCACCACGGCCCGCGAGCGCACCACCCTGCTGACCACGTGCGTCGAGGAGCCCGACCTCACCGCCCAGCACTCCCCGTTGATGTCACCGCTGGTGTGGGACCTCGCGCACATCGGCAACCAGGAGGAGCTCTGGCTGCTGCGCACGGTGGCCGGCCGTGAGGCCATGCGCCCCGAGATCGACGGCCTGTACGACGCCTTCGAGCACTCGCGCGCCGAACGGCCCTCCCTGCCGCTGCTGCCGCCGGACGAGGCCCGCCGGTACGCGGCGGAGGTGCGCGGCCGGGTGACGGACGTGCTGGAGTCCGCCGACTTCGGCGGCACCCGGCTGACGGAGGCCGGCTTCGCCTTCGGGATGATCGCGCAGCACGAACAGCAGCACGACGAGACGATGCTGATCACCCACCAGCTCCGCACCGGCCCGCAGGCCCTGACCGCCCCCGACCCGGACCCGGTGCCGCTGTTCACCGGCCCGGCCGAGGTCCTGGTGCCCGGCGGCCCGTTCACCATGGGCACCTCGGGAGAGCCCTGGGCGCTGGACAACGAACGGCCGGCGCACCGGCGCGAGGTGGCCCCCTTCCACATCGACACCACCCCGGTGACGAACGGCGCCTACGCGGCGTTCATCGAGGACGGCGGCTACGACGACGAGCGCTGGTGGACGAAGGAGGGCTGGTCGCACGTCCGCCGCAGCGGCATCCGTGCCCCGCTGTTCTGGCACCGGGACGGCGGGCAGTGGCTGCGTCGCCGCTTCGGGGTCACCGAGGTCGTCCCGCCCGACGAGCCGGTGCTGCACGTGTGCTGGTACGAGGCCGACGCCTACGCGCGCTGGGCCGGACGGCGGCTGCCCACCGAGGCGGAGTGGGAGAAGGCGGCCCGGTTCGACCCGGCCACCGGTGGCTCGATGCGCTATCCGTGGGGCGACGCCGACCCCGCCCCCGAGCACGCCAACCTGGGCCAGCGCCATCTGCGGCCGGCCCCGGCGGGCAGCTATCCGGCCGGCGCCTCCCCGCTCGGGGTGCGGCAGTTGATCGGCGACGTGTGGGAGTGGACGTCGAGCGACTTCCTTCCCTACCCCGGATTCCGCATGTTCCCGTACAAGGAGTACTCGGAGGTGTTCTTCGGCCCCGAGTACAAGGTGCTGCGCGGCGGGTCGTTCGCGGTGGACCCGGTGGCCTGCCGGGGCACGTTCCGCAACTGGGACTACCCGATCCGGCGGCAGATCTTCTCCGGGTTCCGCACGGCCCGTTCGGGGTCCGTCTGATGTGCCGTCACCTCGCGTATCTGGGGTCAGGGGAACCGCTCGGGCGGCTTCTGGTGGAGCCCCCGCACAGCCTGCACCGGCAGTCGTGGGCGCCTCGGCGGCAGCGGTACGGGACGGTCAACGCCGATGGTTTCGGGGTCGGCTGGTACGCCGAAGGGGACCCGGTGCCGGCCCGTTACCGCCGGGCCGGGCCGATCTGGGCGGACCTGTCCTTCGCCGACCTGGCCCGGGTCGTCCGCAGCCGGGCGCTGCTGGCCGCCGTCCGGGACGCGACGCTGGCCGGCGCCGACGCGGAGGCCGCGGCGGCGCCGTACGCGGCCGGGACCTGGCTGTTCAGCCACAACGGGGCGGTCGCGGGCTGGCCGGACTCGCTGGGGTCGCTGACCGGTTCGCTGCCCGCCGCGGACCTGCTGTCGATGGAGGCGCGCAACGACTCCGCGTTCGTCTGGGCGCTGGTCCTCGCCCGGCTGCGCGCCGGTGACACGGGGAGCCAGGCACTGGCGGACACGGTGCTCGAGGTCGCCGCGGCGGCTCCCGGCTCCCGGCTCAACCTGCTCCTCACCGACGGGGAGTCCATCACCGCCACGGCCTGGGGCGACACCCTCTGGTATCTGGCGGAGCCCGGCCGGGGCACGGTCGTGGCCTCCGAACCCTACGACGACGATCCGCGCTGGCAGGAGGTCCCCGACCGCACCCTGCTCGCGGCGAGCCGCGCCGACGTCCTGCTCACCCCCCTGAAGGAACCGAGCACCGACACGGCATCCGCACCACCCAAGGAGATCGGCACGTGAGCCCGTTCCGCATCACCCGCACCCTCCCCGAGGACGCCACCGGCGCCGCCCTGCGCGCCGACGTCCGGCACGGCCTGACCGAGACCCCGAAGACGCTGCCGCCGAAGTGGTTCTACGACGCGCACGGCAGTGAACTGTTCGAGCAGATCACCGAGCTGCCCGAGTACTACCCGACGCGCGCCGAGCGCGAGATCCTCGTGGACCGGGCGGGCGAGATCGCCGCGGCGGCCCGGGCCCGCACGCTCGTCGAGCTCGGCTCGGGCTCCTCGGAGAAGACCCGCCATCTCATCGACGCGCTGACCGAACTGGACACGTACGTGCCCGTCGACGTCAGCGAGAGCGCCCTCACCCAGGCCGGACAGGCCCTGATCGCCGAGCGGCCGGGGCTGGACGTGCACGCCCTGATCGCCGACTTCACGGCAGGACTGGCCTTGCCCGACACCCCGGGGCCGCGCCTCGTGGCCTTCCTCGGCGGCACGATCGGCAACCTGCTGCCCGCCGAGCGCGCCCGGTTCCTCACCTCGGTGCGCGCGCTGCTCGCGCCGGGCGACGCGCTGCTGCTGGGCACCGACCTCGTCAAGGACGAGGGGGTGCTGGTGCGGGCGTACGACGACGCGGCCGGCGTGACGGCCGCGTTCAACAAGAACGTGCTGGCCGTGGTCAACCGTGAACTGGGCGCCGACTTCGACCCCGCGTCGTTCGCGCATGTCGCCCTCTGGAACGCGGACGACGAGTGGATCGAGATGCGGCTGCGCGCGCGTACGGCGCAGACCGTGAAGGTTCCCGCGCTCGACCTCGCCGTCGACTTCGCGGCCGGCGAGGAACTGCGCACCGAGGTGTCGGCGAAGTTCCGGGAGGAGGGAGTGCGCGCGGAACTGGCCGCCGCTGGACTGGAGTTGAGCCAATGGTGGACGGACGGCGCGGGCCGCTTCGCGCTGTCGCTGAGCACCGCACGCTGAGCACCGCCCACCGGAGCGCCGGGCCGGCCGGCCGAGGCCGTCAGAAGGACACCGTCAGCGCCTCCGTGATCCGGCGGGCGGCGCGCCGGGCCTCGGTCGCCGGGTCGGCGCCGGTGAGCACCTTCGTCATGTAGTCCTTGATCGGGTTGTCCGCCTCGACGGCGGCCCACTCGGGTGTGCTGGGGGTCGCGCGGCCCTGCGCGGCCCCCGCCGCCATCGCCTCGACCCCCTCCTCGCCCGCGACGGACTTCGCCAGCTTCGCCTTGTTGGGGACGTAGTTCATGGTGCGGGCCAGGTCGGTGTCCCACTTCGCGCCGGTCAGCGCGGCGACCACCGCGACGGCGCCGTCGCGCACGTCGGTGTTGCGCGGGACGACCAGGTCGGAGCCGCCGGTGAAGACCGCGCCGGGCCTGCCCGCGCTCTTGCCCGGCACCGGGAAGAAGCCCAACTCGCCCTCCAGCGCCGGATTCTGCTGCACCACCGCACGGGCCAGGCCGGGCACGGCCACGATCTGCGCCACCTTGCCCCCGGCGAACACCCCGGCCTGGGGCGGGTGTTCCTCGTCCGCCGCCACCGGGCCGGCGCCGAGGGCCTGCAGCCGCCGGTAGAAGTCCATGCCGCGCAGGGCGGCCGGGGTGTCGAGCGCGCCCTCCCAGCGGCCGCCGTCCTCGGTGGCGAGGTCGCCGCCCTCGTCCCAGATGAACCCGGCGAGCGTGTACCAGTCCTGACCGGCCAGGTAGATGCCCTGGTTGCCGTCCGAGTTCAGCTTCTCGGTGGCGGCGAGCCATGCGGCGCGGGTGGCGGGCGGAGCGGTGATGCCGGCCTGCTCGAAGAGGTCCTTGCGGTAGATCACGACCCGGTTCGCGGCGTACCAGGGGATGCCGTACTGGTGGTACCGCTGCTTCCCGGGTTCGGCGAGGCCCGGCAGCCAGTCGTCCCCGCCCCATTTCACGGTGGACTCCAGGGTCAGGTCGAGCAGTCCGCGGCCGTCGACGTACTGCGGGACCTGGGTGTTGCCGACCTCGACGACGTCCGGCCCCGTCCCGTCCTCGTCCTCCAGCGCGGCCTTCACCTTGTCGCCGATCCCGGTCCACTCCTGGATACGGATGTCGAGGTCGAGATCCGGGTGATCGTCTTCGAAGTCCTCGGTGAACCGGTCGAGGAACTCCTGCGACGCGCTGTCCTTCATCAGCCAGACCGTGACCGTGCGGCGGTCGGGTCCCCCGGTCCCCGGCAGCACGCCACAGGCGGTCAGGAGGCAGGCGGACACGCAGAGAAGGGCGAGAAGGCGACGACTCACGGGGGTCCTGTTCTGCCCGGCGGACAGGGCGAGAGGCCCGACGTGGGGGACGAGCGCGGCGCTCGCACGGGTGTCCAGGATTTTGGTATGGACCAATGCGGAGGGTCAAGGGGGGCCCGGCGGAAGGGGCCCGTCCGCTCCGACGCCTCGCGCTCCGCCGCAGCTTGGGGCACGGTGGAGTGACGCGTGACACACGTGACGAGGCCGTCACGGTCGAGAGGAGCACCCCGATGTCGAAGCACACCTACCGGGTCACGGAGATCGTCGGCACCTCGCCGGACGGCGTCGACGACGCCATCCGCAACGGCATCTCCCGCGCCTCGCAGACTCTGCGCAACCTGGACTGGTTCGAGGTGACACAGGTGCGCGGCCAGATCGAGAACGGCGACATCGCGCACTGGCAGGTGGGTCTGAAGGTCGGCTTCCGCCTGGACGAGTCGGCCTGACGGCCCGGCACCCGCACGCAGGGCCGCACCCTCCCGCACGGCGCCGCCCGGCCGAGGCCGCCCCTCAGGTGCGCCCCTCGCGCTCCTGCGCCTGCTCCAGCGTGCCGGAGGGCGCCGTCCAGCGCGCCAGGACGGCGGTGAAACCGGCCCGCCGGGCGTCGTCGCACACCAGTTCGTCGTCGTCCACCAGGACGCGCACCTCGCGGTCGCGGGCCAGTCGGCGCAGCACCTCCAGCTTGGTGCGCCGGGCGGGTCTGCGGTCGTCGTTGCGCCGCATGTGGACGCGGCCCTCCGGCAGCCCCTGCGCGGCGAGCCACTCCAGCGTGTCGCGCCGGCAGCGCTCGGGCCGGCCGGTGAGGTAGACGACCTCGCACTCCTCGGCGCGGGCCAGCACCATCGCGATGCCCTCGGGGATCGGCGGGTCCTGCGGGGCGGCCGCGAAGAACGCGTCCCAGTCGCGCGGACCGCGCTCCAGGAACCGCTGCCGGTGGGCGGTGTCGGCGAGGGTGTTGTCCAGGTCGAAGACGGCGACTGGCCGCTTGCTGCTGTCGGTCACACCGCCCACCCTATGCAGCCGGGCCCGGCCGGTCGCCCCGGGCCGCCCCCCGGCGGGCGCCAATTGCACATGGGATCCATTTTCATATAGCTTCCTCGCAGCTCACCCGAGCCCATCGAGGAGGTTTTCATGGCCGTCCCCAAGCGGAAGACGTCCCGCAGCAACACCCGGCACCGCCGCGCCCGGTGGAAGGCGAGCGCTCCGCAGCTCGTGCCGGTCACGGTCGACGGCGTCCGCCGTCTCGTGCCCCGGCGCCTGGTCCCGGCGTACGAGCGCGGCCTGCTGCGGCCCGGGGACTGAACCGCCCGGCCCGCCGGGTCGTCCCGCGCACGCCCGGGGCGGTACGGGGAATCCAGCGGGCCCCGCGGTGTTGAACCCCTTATGAGCTCCGTGATCGCCTCGACCCGCTTCTCCGTCCTCGACCGCTCGCGCACCCGCGAGGGCCACACCGCCGCCGAGGCGCTCCGGGACACCGTGCGGCTGGCGCGGGAGGCGGAGGCGCTGGGGTACCACCGGTTCTGGGTCTCGGAGCATCACGGCGTGCCCGGCGTCGCCGGATCGGCGCCCACCGTGCTGGCCGCGGCCGTGGCCGGCGCGACGGACCGGATCCGGGTCGGCACCGGCGGGGTGATGCTGCCCAACCACCGGCCCCTGGTCGTGGCCGAGCAGTTCGGCGTCCTGGAGTCCCTCTTCCCGGGGCGCGTCGACATGGGCCTGGGGCGCTCGGTGGGCTTCACCGACGGGGTGCGCAGGGCGCTGGGCCGGGACAAGGACGACGCGGACGACTTCGCGGGGCAGCTCGGGGAACTGCTCGGCTGGTTCCTCGGCGGCTCGCCCGCGGGGGTGCACGCCCGGCCCTCGGAAGGGCTGACCGTGCCGCCGTTCGTGCTGGCCATGGGCGAGGGCGCGGAGATCGCCGCCCGCGCGGGACTGCCGATGGTCATCGGCGACCTCCGCGACCGCGAGCGGATGCGGCGCGGGGTGGACCGCTACCGGGCGCACTTCCGGCCCTCCCGCTGGGCGTCGGAGCCCTACGTGGTCATCTCCGGGACGATCGCCGTGGCCGCGACGCCGCAGGAGGCACGACGGCTCCTGGTCCCCGAGGCCTGGTCGATGGCGTACTCGCGCACCCACGGCACCTTCCCGCCGCTGCCGCCGGCCGAAGAGGCCGAGCTGCGCGCGATGACCGCGAAGGAGCGCGGCTTCTACGAGTCCGGGCTCGCCGGCCACCTCGCGGGCACCGAGGACCAGGTGGCGGACGAGCTGGAGACGGTGCTGAAGGAGACGGGGGCGCAGGAGGTCCTGGTCACCACCAGCACCTACGACCGTGCCGCCCTGCTGGACTCCTACCGGCGGCTCGCCGGGATCGTGCGGGCGCGGCGCGGCGGCGCCTGACCGCCGTCCCCGGGCCACCCACCGGGCGCCGCCGGACGCGCCCGCATAGGATTGCGGGGTTTGTCCCGCACCGCGCCGGCCGCACGGCCGGAGACCCGTACGGAGTCCCCCCATGCCGAGCCCGTCCGCGCCGCACGACGGCGAGCCGTCCCCGAAGGACGGGTACATCCGGGTCCGGGGCGCCCGCGAGCACAACCTCCGGGGCGTGGACGTCGACGTCCCGCGCGACGTGGTGGCCGTGTTCACCGGGGTGTCCGGCTCCGGCAAGTCGTCGCTGGCGTTCGGGACGATCTACGCGGAGGCCCAGCGCCGCTACTTCGAGTCGGTCGCGCCGTACGCCCGCCGGCTCATCCACCAGGTCGGTGCGCCGAAGGTGGGTGAGATCACCGGGCTGCCCCCGGCGGTCTCGCTCCAGCAGCGCCGCTCGGCGCCCACCTCGCGCTCGTCGGTGGGCACGGTCACGAACCTGTCGAACTCGCTGCGGATGCTCTTCTCCCGGGCGGGCGACTATCCGCCCGGTGCGGAGCGCCTGGACTCGGACGCCTTCTCCCCCAACACCGCGGCCGGCGCCTGCCCGGAGTGCCACGGCCTCGGCGAGGTCCACCGCGCCACCGAGGAGTCCCTCGTCCCGGACCCGTCGCTGTCCGTCCGGGAGGGCGCGATCGCCGCCTGGCCGGGCGCCTGGCAGGGCAAGAACCTGCGGGACATCCTCGACGCGCTCGGCCACGACGTCGACGTCCCGTGGCGCGAACTGCCCGCCGGGGAGCGGGAGTGGATCCTGTTCACGGACGAGCAGCCGGTGGTGACGGTCCACCCGGTGCGGGACGCGGACCGCATCCAACGCCCCTACCAGGGCACGTACATGAGCGCCCACCGCTATGTGATGAAGACCTTCGCGGATTCCAGGAGCCAGACCCTGCGGGCCAGGGCGGAGCGTTTCCTGACGGCCGCACCCTGCCCGGCGTGCGGGGGCGGCCGGCTGCGGCCGGAGTCCCTCGCCGTGACCTTCGCGGGCCGGACGATCGCGGAGCTGGCCGCGCTGCCGCTGGCGGAACTGGCCCAGCTCCTCGAAGGGACCTCCGAGACGGCGCGGGTCCTCACCGACGACCTCAGGACCCGTATCGCGCCCGTCCTCGAACTCGGGCTCGGCTATCTCGGCCTGGACCGCGCGACCCCCACCCTGTCGGCGGGCGAGCTCCAGCGGCTGCGGATCGCGACCCAGCTGCGCTCCGGGCTGTTCGGCGTCGTCTACGTGCTCGACGAGCCGTCGGCGGGGCTGCACCCGGCGGACACCGAGGCCCTGCTCACGGTGCTGGAGCGGCTGAAGGCCGCGGGCAACTCGGTGTTCGTGGTGGAACACCGGCTGGACGTGATGCGCGCCGCCGACTGGCTGGTGGACGTGGGGCCGCGGGCGGGCGAGCACGGCGGGCGGGTGCTGCACAGCGGCCCGGTGGCGGACCTGGCCCCGGTCGCGGAGTCGGCGACGGCACGATTCCTGTTCGACCGCTCTCCCGCGCCCGTCCGTCCCGTCCGTTCTCCCCGGGGGCGGCTGGCGGTCGGCCCGGTGACCCGGCACAACCTGCGCGGGGTGACCGCGGAGTTCGGGCTCGGCGTGTTCACGGCGGTGACCGGCGTCTCGGGCTCGGGCAAATCGACGCTCGTCGGGGAGATCACGGAGGACCTGCCCGGCGTGGGCCGGCTGGTCGCCGTCGACCAGAAGCCGATCGGCCGTACCCCGCGGTCGAACCTGGCGACCTACACGGGCCTGTTCGACGTGGTCCGCAAGGTCTTCGCGGCGACGGACGCGGCACGTGCCAGGAAGTACGGCGTGGGCCGGTTCTCCTTCAACGTGCCGGGAGGACGCTGCGAGACCTGCCAGGGCGAGGGCTTCGTGAGCGTCGAACTGCTCTTCCTGCCCAGCACCTACGCACCCTGCCCGGACTGCGGCGGGGCCCGCTACAACCCCGGCACACTCGAGGTGACCTACCGGGAGCGGAACATCGCCCAGGTGCTGGACCTGACGGTGGAGTCGGCGGCGGACTTCTTCGCCGACGTGCCGGCCGTCTCCCGCAGCCTCGCCACCCTGCTCGACGTCGGCCTCGGCTATCTGCGTCTCGGCCAGCCCGCGACCGAGCTGTCCGGCGGCGAGGCCCAGCGCATCAAGCTGGCGGCCGAGTTGCAGCGGGGCCGCCGCGGCCACACGCTCTACCTCCTGGACGAACCGACGGCCGGCCTCCACCCGGCCGACGTCGAGGTCCTCATGCGGCAGCTGCACGGCCTGGTCGACGCCGGGCACACGGTGATCGTCGTCGAGCACGACATGGCCGTGGTGGCGGGCGCCGACCGGGTGATCGACCTCGGGCCCGGCGGCGGCGACGCGGGCGGACGGATCGTGGTCACGGGGACGCCGCGGGAGGTGGCGGACGCCGAGGAGAGCGCGACGGCGCCGTATCTGCGCCGGGTGCTGGGCACGCCCTAGCCGCGCTGCTCCCGCCAGGCCCGGTGGTGGTCCACCAGGGTCTCCTCGATCGGGCGGTAGGTGATGCCCAGTTCCTCGGTGCTTCTGCGGTTGTCGACGCGGAAGCGGATGCCGAGGTGGCTCCGGATGTATGCCTGGGAGAGGCCGAAGGCGGGTCCGAGGATCCGCACCGGCCAGTGCGGGAGGGCGGTCCGGGGCAGGCGCCGGTTGCCGGGGTCGTGCTTCAGCAGGAGTTTCGCCATCTGGTGGAAGGACGTCATCTCCTGCGCCGCGACGATGTAACGGCCGTGCGCCTCGGGGTGTTCGGCGGCCGCGATGTGGGCCGCCGCGACATCGCGCACGTCGGCCGTGGTGAAGCTGAAGTCCGGGGCGCCGTAGAAGAAGCAGCCCTTGAAGAGCTCGTCCAGGAGGAAGAGGCTGCCCGAGTCCGAGCCGGGGGTGAGAGAGGGGCCCAGGATCAGGCCGGGGTTGACGGAGACCATGCGCCAGCGGCTCTGGGCGGCCGCCGCCTCCCACGCGGCCCGCTCGGCCGCCGTCTTGGCGTAGTGGTACGGGTTGTTCTCCACGGTGCTGGTGGTGTTGAAGTACTTCTCCGACAGGGTCCGGTCGTCCATCTCCCGTACGTCGGCGTAGTCGCCGAAGATCGCGCCCACCGTGGACGTGAGGACCAGGCGCTCGACGGTCTCGGTGCGTTCGACGGAGGCCACGACGTTGCGCGTGCCCGTCAGGGCCGGTTCCACCACGTCCCGCCGGCCGTCCTTGATCTTCTCCGGCATCAGGAAGGGCGAGGCCACGTGGAAGACCACCGTGCAGCCCCGCATCGCCTCGTCGAAGGAGCCCTCCGTCAGCAGGTCCGCCTCGAAGAGGTGGAGGCGGCCGGGACGGGCGTCCCCCAGGGCGCGCAGCGGCCGTCGCTTGGTCTCGTCCGCCGTGGCGCGCACGGTGGTGTGCACGCGGTAACCGCGCTCCAGGAGCTGCCCGACGAGATGGGCGGCCACGAAGCCGCTGCCTCCCGTCACGAGCACCGTCCGGCCGGCCGGGCTTCCGCTCACGCGCGCTCCCTTCGGGGATCGGGATGCGTCATGATCCCATCAAGGTGGGTTGACGGCACCCGACTTCGCGGCAATGCCTCCGGCGTCTCCCCGGCTCTGCGGAGCGTCTCGCCGGGACCGCGGACACCGCCATGCGACGGGCCCGGTTCGCGCGGGTCGGGGCGCCGGCACGCCGGGACGGGCAGGGTGCCGGCCCGACCGGGCCGGGGCATGACCCGCCGC
Organism: Streptomyces sp. 3330; assembly: GCF_031456635.1. NCBI lineage: Bacteria > Bacillati > Actinomycetota > Actinomycetes > Kitasatosporales > Streptomycetaceae > Streptomyces > Streptomyces sp. 3330. The sequence continues at coordinate 150,101 of NZ_JAVDVA010000014.1, read as the reverse complement.
TCGGGCGTGCCGTGCAGCACCAGGGCGCCGGCGGCCGCGGCCAGCGCCCTGCGGTCGGGGTGGCCGTCCGGCGCGAGGGCGGGCAGGACCTCGACCTCCGCCACCAGGCCCCGCGCCGACACCACCCGCCACAGCGAGGCGAGCAGCGGGTCGTCGCCGACGAACGCGGCCACGGTGCTGGGCGCTCCCGCGCGGTCCCGGTAGCGGATGCGGACGGGCTGCACCGGCGCCCGGGCGTCCAGGGCCGCCTGGAACACCGCCCGCCGGAAGTGGCCCTGGGCGCGGCCGCACCAGGTGCTGCCCTCCGGGAACACCGCGACCGCCCGCCCGGCGCGCAGGGCGTCCGCGATCGCGGCGACCGTCCCGGGCAGGGCGCGCAGCCGGTCCCGGTCGATGAACAGGACACCGCCGCGCGCGACCAGTGTGCCCGCCACCGGCCACCTGCGGATCTCGTCCTTGGCGAGCATCCGGGCCGGTCGGACGGCGGCCAGCAGCGGGATGTCCAGCCAGGAGATGTGGTTCGCGACCAGCAGCAGTCCGCCGTCGGCGGGCGGGGTCGCGCCGGTCGCCCGGACCCGTACCCCCGCCGCCCGCACCACGGTCCGGCTCCAGCACCGCACCACGCGGGACGGGAACCACCCGCCGACCGGCGCCAGCGCCACCCCGGCCAGGACCAGCACGGCCACGGCGGCGAGCCGCAGCACGGCCCGCGGTACGGCCGTCAGGGTCGCCGTCGCCTGCACGCACGCCCGCGGGGTGCAGGGCGCGCCGGGCAGCCAGGCGCTCATCAGGCCGGGACGAGGGAGAGGAAGTGCCGCAGGTAGCGCGCGTCGACCCGGCTCATCGGCAGCAGCACGTACAGGTCGGCGACGCCGAAGTCGGGGTCGTGGGCGGGTTCCCCGCACACCCAGGCGCCGAGCCGGAGATAGCCGCGCAGCAGGGCGGGGAGCTCGGTGCGGGCGGCCGGACCGCCACCGTTCGGGGTCCAGGGCCGCAGCGGCCGTACCCGGTACTCCGGCGGGGCGAGGTGCTTGGCGCGCACCCGGTCCCAGGTCGCGGTCGCCAGGGCGCCGCCGTCGGCCAGCGGGACCGAGCAGCAGCCCGCCAGCCACTCGTGGCCGCGGTCCACCATGTAGCGGGCTATGCCGGCCCAGATGAGCCCGATGACGGCGCCGTCGCGGTGGTCGGGGTGCACGCAGGAGCGGCCGACCTCGACCAGGCCGGGCCGGATCGCGTCGAGCGTGCGGAGGTCGAACTCGCCCTCGGAGTAGAGCCGTCCGGCGACCGCGGCCCGCTCGGGCGGCAGCAGCCGGTAGGTGCCGACCACTTCGCCGGTGGCGTCGTCGCGGATCAGCAGGTGATCGCAGTACGCGTCGAAGGCGTCCGTGTCCAGGCCCGGTTCCGGGCCGTCGAGCCGGGCGCCCAGCTCTCCGGCGAACACCTGGTGGCGCAGCCGCTGCGCGGCCCGGACGTCCTCCTGGTCACGGGCGAGCGAGACGACGTAGCCGGAGCCACCGGGCGGGGCGGCGGCAGCGGCAGCGGCAGCGGGGGATGCGACGGGCATGGCGGTCATGGAGGTCTCCTGCGCGGGGCGGAAGAAGCACGGGGACGGTGCACGGGGAATCCGCACCTGCTTTCTTCCGCGCCCGGCTGGCCTCGGCGTGACCGGAAAGGGGCCCGTGGATGTGCGGCTGCTGAATGCCGGACGCCCGGCCCCGGGCGGGGCCGGACGCGAGACGGGGCCGGGGATGAGCACCACTCCCGGCCCCGCCCGTCCGCACCCTGTCGGCGAACGTCTCTGGTCGAAGCGGGCGCCGGCCCGGCCGCCCGGGGGGGGCGGGCACGCGAACCCGCGAGGCCGGCCCGGACGGTCCCACGGCCCGGGTCGACGACCGCTTCACGGCACTGCGCACTACGGCACTGCGGCCCTCCTCACCACGGCCTGCGGCCTTACCGCTTCGTGACCTTCCGCGTGGCCCGCAGCCACTCCTTGTTCATGCCGGTGATGGACACCAGCGGGATGCCCTTCGGGCAGGCGGTAGCGCACTCGCCCGCCAGCGTGCACCCGCCGAACCCCTCCGCGTCCATCTGCGCCACCATGTCCAGCACCCGGGTCTCCCGCTCGGGCGCGCCCTGGGGCAGCACGTTGAGGTGGTTGACCTTGGCCGAGGTGAACAGCATCGCCGCGCCGTTCGGGCAGGCGGCCACGCACGCCCCGCAGCCGATGCACTCGGCGTGCTCGAAGGCGAAGTCGGCGTCCGGCTTGGGCACGGGCGTCGCGTGGGCCTCGGGGGCGGCGCCGGTCGGGGCGGTGACGTACCCGCCGGCCTGGATGATCCGGTCGAAGGCGCTGCGGTCGACGACCAGGTCCTTGACGACCGGGAAGGCGGCGGCCCGCCACGGCTCGACGTCGATCGTGTCGCCGTCCCGGAAGGACCGCATGTGCAGCTGGCAGGTCGTGGTCCGCTCCGGCCCGTGCGCGTCGCCGTTGATGACGAGCGAGCACGCGCCGCAGATCCCCTCACGGCAGTCGTGGTCGAAGGCGACCGGGTCGTCGCCGCGCAGGATGAGCTCTTCGTTGAGGGTGTCGAGCATCTCCAGGAACGACATGTCGGGCGAGATGCCGTCCACCTCGTACGTGGACATGGCGCCGTCGGCGTCGGCGTTCTTCTGCCGCCAGACGCGCAGGTTGAGCCTCATGCGTAGCTCCGCTGGGTGGGGTGGACGTACTCGAAGACCAGGTCTTCCCGGTGCAGGGCCGGGGCCGCGCCCGTCCCGGTGAACTCCCAGGCGGCCGCGTAGGCGAAGGCGTCGTCGCGCCGGGCCGCCTCCCCGTCCGGGGTCTGCGACTCCTCACGGAAGTGGCCGCCGCAGGACTCGGCGCGGTGCAGCGCGTCGAGGCACATCAGCTCGGCGAGCTCGAGGTAGTCGACGACCCGGTTGGCCTTCTCCAGGGACTGGTTGAACTCCTCGCCGGTGCCGGGCACCTTGATGCGCCGCCAGAACTCCTCGCGGATCTGCGGGATGCGCTCGAGGGCCTTGCGCAGGCCGGCGTCGGTGCGGGCCATGCCGCAGAACTCCCACATGAGTTCACCGACCTCGCGGTGGAAGGAGTCCGGCGTGCGGTCCCCGTCGACCGAGAGCAGCAGGTCGAGACGGTCCTGGGTCTCCGCCACCACCTCCTGGACGACGGGGTGTTCGAGGGTCACCTCGTCCTGGTGCGGGTTGCGGGCGAGGTAGTCGTTGATGGTGGCCGGCAGCACGAAGTAGCCGTCGGCCAGCCCCTGCATCAGCGCGGAGGCGCCGAGGCGGTTCGCGCCGTGGTCGGAGAAGTTGGCCTCGCCGATCGCGAACAGGCCGGGCACGGTGGTCTGGAGGTCGTAGTCGACCCACAACCCGCCCATCGTGTAGTGCACCGCCGGGTAGATCCGCATCGGGACCTCGTACGGGTCCTCGTCGGTGATCCGCTGGTACATGTCGAAGAGGTTGCCGTACTTGGCCTCGACGGCCTCGCGGCCCATGCGCGCGATGGCGTCGGCGAAGTCCAGGTAGACGCCCTGTCCGCCGGGTCCGACGCCCCTGCCCTCGTCGCAGACGTTCTTCGCGGCCCGGGAGGCGATGTCCCGCGGGACCAGGTTGCCGAAGGAGGGGTAGATGCGCTCCAGGTAGTAGTCGCGCTCGTCCTCGGGGATCCGGTTCGGCGGACGGTCGTCGCCCTTGGCCTTCGGCACCCAGATCCGGCCGTCGTTGCGCAGCGACTCGCTCATCAGCGTCAGCTTCGACTGGTGGTCGCCGGTGCGCGGGATGCAGGTGGGGTGGATCTGTGTGAAACAGGGGTTCGCGAAGTACGCGCCCCGCCGGTGCGCCCGCCAGATCGCGGTGGCGTTGGAGTTCATGGCGTTGGTCGACAGGTAGAAGACGTTTCCGTAGCCGCCGCTCGCCAGGACGACGGCGTCCGCGAAGTAGGTGTCGATCTTCCCGGTGATCAGGTCCCGGGCCACGATCCCGCGCGCCCGGCCGTCCACGACGATCAGGTCGAGCATCTCGGTGCGCGGGTGCATCTCGATGTTGCCCGCCGCGATCTGCCGGGACAGCGCCTGGTACGCGCCCAGCAGGAGCTGCTGGCCCGTCTGGCCGCGCGCGTAGAAGGTCCGCGAGACCTGCACGCCGCCGAACGAACGGGTGTCGAGCAGGCCGCCGTACTCCCGCGCGAAGGGCACGCCCTGGGCCACGCACTGGTCGATGATCTCGACCGAGATCTGCGCGAGCCGGTGCACGTTGGACTCCCGGGCCCGGAAGTCGCCGCCCTTGACGGTGTCGTAGAACAGGCGGTGGACGGAGTCGCCGTCGTTTCGGTAGTTCTTCGCCGCGTTGATGCCGCCCTGCGCGGCGATGGAGTGGGCGCGGCGCGGGGAGTCCTGGTAGCAGAACTGGACGACGTGGTAGCCCTGTTCGGCGAGGGTGGCGCCGGCCGAGCCGCCCGCGAGGCCGGTGCCCACGACGATGACCGTGTGCTTGCGCCGGTTGGCCGGGTTGACCAGTTTGGCCTCGAAGCGGCGCTTGTCCCAGCGCTCGGCGACGGGGCCGGAAGGGGCCTTGGTGTCGACGACCGGCTCACCGGTCTGGTAGTCCGCGTAGGCGGAGAAGGCAGTCATGTTCAGCTCACCACTCCGGTCATGACGCCCACGGGTACGGCGAGGAAGCCGGCCGTGAGCAGCAGCGCGAGGACGTCGGCGACGGTCTTGAGGGCGCGGTCGCGGGTGCGGCTGCCGACGCCGAGGGTCTGGGCGGCGCTCCAGAAGCCGTGCCGGACGTGCAGCCCGACGGCGAGCATCGCCACGATGTAGACGACGTTGCCGTACCAGGTGGAGAAGGTGTCCACGACGTTCTGGTACGGGTGGCCCTCCTGGAAGCCGCCGCTGTGCACGGTGCCGGTGGTCAGGTCGAGGATGTGCCACACGATGAACAGGGCCAGGATGACGCCGCCCCAGCGCATGGTGCGGGTGGCATAGCTCGCCCGCGGCTTCTTGTGCACGTACTTGCTGGGCCGCGCCTTGATGTCGCGGCGGCTCAGCTGGTAGGCGGAGACCGCGTGGGCGACGACCGCGACGACCAGCACGACGCGCACGAGCCAGAGCGTCCACTCGTAGTGCATGAACGGTTCGCCCACGGTGCGCAGCCAGTGGGCGTAGTGGTTGAACTCCTCCGCGCCGAAGAAGATCTTCAGATTGCCGATGACGTGGACGACCAGGTACAGCAGCATGATCATGCCGCTGACGGCCATCACCGTCTTCTTGCCGACGGAGGAGTCCCACACGGTGCGCGCCATGGACGGCCGTCGGTCCGTCCGCGTTGCCAGAGCCATGGGTCAAGACGCTAGGGCCGGACCACCCCATCGGTCCAAGACATGGTCCGCCTCGATTCCATAGGCAGTGCCTATCGTCGGCGTACGCTGGGGTCATGCAGTTCCAGCAGCTCCAGTACTTCGTGGCGGTCGCCGAGACCCGGCACTTCACCCGGGCCGCCGAGCTCGTGCATGTGGCGCAGCCTTCGCTGTCGCAGCAGATCAAGGCGCTGGAGCGGGAGTTGGGGGCGGATCTGTTCCAGCGGGCGCGCGGCAACATCACGCTCACCGACGCGGGCGAGGCGCTGCTGCCGCTGGCGCGGCGGATCCTCGCGGACACCGAGACCGCGCGGTACGAGGTGCAGGAGCTGGCGCAGCTGCGCAGCGGGCGGGTGCGGCTCGGCGCGACGCCGAGCCTGTGCACGGGTCTGCTGCCGGACGTGCTGCGCGCCTTCCACGACCGCTATCCGGGCATCCGGCTGCTGATCGAGGAGGGCGGCTCGCACGACCTCGTCCGGGAGCTGGCTCGCGGCGCCCTCGACCTCGCGCTGGTCGTCCTGCCCCTGCCGACCCCGTCCCCGGCCCTGACGACGGTGGAGCTGCTGCGCGAGGACCTGGTCGTGGTGTCCTCCCCGGAGGCCTCCAAGCCGGGTGACGGGCGGCGCACCGTCCGGATCGCCGACCTGGAGGGCGAACGCATGGTGATGTTCCGGCACGGCTACGACCTGCGGGAGCTGACCGTGGCCGCCTGCCGGGCGGAGGGGTTCGAGCCGGACTTCGCGGTGGAGGGCGGGGAGATGGACGCGGTGCTCGGTTTCGTGCGGGCGGGCCTGGGAGTGGCGGTCGTCCCCCGGATGGTGGCCGCCCGGTCCGGCCGGGGCCTGCGGGTCACCCCGCTCGCCCGGCCCGGCCTGCACCGGGCGATCGCCCTCGCCCACCGCAGCGATGTGGCTCCGCCCCGCGCGGCCCGCGAACTCCAGCGGATGCTGCTGGAACGCTGAGGGGCACGCCCGCACGCCCCTCCGTCGGCCGTCCTCCCGGATCTCCCGCTCCGCGCGGCCCTGCGGGTCCGCCGACCGGGACGGGCCGCGCCCGGCGCACGCCCACGCCCACGCCCACGCCCACGCCCACGCCCACGCCCACGCCCACGCCCACGCCCACGCCCACGATGGGACCCGTTCCGGCCGGGTCAGCCCTGGACGACCGGCTTCAGGGTCTCCTCGCACCACCGGCGGAAACTCGTGGGCGCGGTGGCGGGGGTGCTGGGCTGTGCGGCGCCGTAGAAGCCCTGGGAGTTCTGGGCCTCCACCATGTCGGCCACGCCCTGGGCCCAGGCCTCCGTCGCGCCGAAGGCCCTCAGCCGCGCCTTCTGCTCGGCGACGGTGATCTGGTGCACCCGCACGGGGCGGTCCAGCACCTCCGAGACGACCCGGGCCATGCCCTCGGGGGTCAGGTCGTCGGGGCCCACCAGCGGAACGTCGGCGTACCCGGTCCAGGAGTCGTCGAGCAGCAGCCGGGCCGCCTCGGCGGCGACGTCCCGGGTGGCGCAGGTGCGCAGGACGCGGTCCCGCTCGACCGCCTCGGACCAGACACCGTCCTCGCGGATCGAGGCCGCCTGGCGCAGCAGGTTCTCCATCAGGGCCGGCGGGCACAGCGCCCGGTAGTGCACGCCGGTGGCGGCGATCGCCTCGTCCATGGCCAGGGACGCGGAAATCAGTCCGGCGTTCTCGGCGACGCCCCGGCCCAGGGTCGAGACGGCGACGACCCGCTCGATCCCCTGACCGCCGATCACCTCGCACAGCGGGTCGGTGAAGGCGCGGAAGTGGCCCTCGACGCTGTCGGCGCCGGGCGTCGGGGGAACCAGCCAGAAGATCCGGTCCGCGCCCGCGCACGCCTCCTTGAGGACGGCCGGGTCCGCGTGGGACCCCTGGACGACCTCGACGCGGTCGCGGGCCTGCGGGGAGAGCCGGGCCGGGTCGCGGACGATCACCCGGACCGGCGGCGCGCCGGTGCCGGTGCCGGTGTCGGTGTCGGTGTCGGTGTCGAGGCTGCCGGTGTCGAGGCTGCCGGTGTCGAGCAGACGGGCCAGGACCTCGCGGCCGATCTGGCCGGTCGGGGTGGTGAGGACGATCATGAACTGCTCCAGGGATCGCGGTGTGGGGTACGGCTCCGAGCCTGCTGCCCCGCGCGTCCCGACTGAAGGACCGATCTGCTGACGGTTGTTACCCTCAGGGCAATACCGATCGGAGGGCCGCCATGGAGTCCCGCCCGCTGCGCTACTTCGTCGCCGTCGCCGAGGAGCTCAACTTCACCCGCGCCGCCGAGCGGCTGGGCATCTCGCCGCCGCCGCTGTCGCGGGCTATCCGCCAGTTGGAGACGGAGCTGGGGGCGGCCCTGTTCGACCGGAGCACGCACAGCGTGGCGCTGACCCCGGCGGGCGAAGTCCTGCTGGTGGAGGCCCGGTTCGCGCTCGCCGCGCTGGACGCCGCGGGACGACGGGCCCGGCGGGCCGCCGCTCCGGAGCCGCGGCTGGCGCTGGCGGTGAAGGCCGACGGGGACGCCGGGCTGCTGGAGGCGATCCTCGCCCGGTACGCGTCCGACCCGGCGGCGGTGCCGGTCGCCGTCCGGCTCTGTGGCTGGCAGGAGCAGCCCCGGCTGCTGCGCCGCGGCGACGCCGATGTGGCCCTGGTGCACGAGCCGTACGACCGCACCGGCCTGGACACGGAGGACCTGGCCGCCGAACCGCGCGTCGCCGCCCTCGCCGTGCGTCATCCGCTCGCCGCCCGCGCCGCGTTGCGCGTCGCCGACCTGGGGCTGCGCCCGCAGGAGGTGCAGCACTACATCGACGAGGTGCGCGGCCGCGGCCAGGACCTCGCCCAGCTCCTCACGATGGTGGGCCTGGGCGAGGTCGTCCCCCTGCTGCCCGCGTCCGTCGCCGACCGCTATCCCCGGCCGGGCGTCGTCTACCGCCCGGTCCTGGACGCCCCTCCCGCCGTCCTGGCCGTCGCGTGGCCCCAGCAGTCCCGCTCGACGGCGACGGCGGCGCTCGTCCGGGCGGCCGTCTCGGTGGCCGAGGAGGCCCGCGAACGGCAGGCGGGCTGACGCGCTACACGGCCCCGGGCGGGACCGGTGTCCCCTGGTGGTAGTACATCCGCCAGCCGGTCTGCGCGCTCCGCCGGCGCCAGAGCGAGCTGCGCCGGGCGCGCCGGCCGTCGAAGTCCGTCTCGTAGGTGAGGTGGACCAGGCCCGGCGCCAGGAGGACGGCGTCGATCGCCGACGGCAGGGAGCGGGGGCCGCCCTGCGAGCCTCCCGGGTGGTCGGGCAGCCAGGCCAGCATGTCCGCGTACGTGTAGCGGCGGCCCGAGGAGCCGACCTCGACGAACTCGGGGTCGAGCAGCCGTTCGAAGTGGGCTCGGGAGGCGCGCACGGCGGGGTCCATCAGGGCCAGCTCACCGGCGATCGCCTCGTCCACGCCGTCACGCGCATCGTCACCGACGCCGTGGGGCGCCGCGTCGGCCACGCCGTCGCGCACGTCGCCGAGGGCGCCGCAGGACGCGTCGCCGTTCTCGCCGCGGGACACGCGGTCGTTCTCGTGGGTCACCCGCTCATCCTCGTGGGTGCCCCCCGCTCCCCCGCAACCGCGTCGCCGGTCACCCCGTCGCGTCCACCAGGGCCAGCTCGTGCAGCCGGTCCGGCGGGCCCGGGCGGGCGTAGTACCAGCCCTGGGCCGTGTCGCAGCCCAGTATCCGCAGCTGCTCGGCCTGCGCGCCGGTCTCCACGCCCTCGACCGTGACCGCGAGGTCCAGGCTGTGGGCGAGCGACACGATCCCCTCGACGATCTTGAGGTCGACGGGGTCCGCCGGGAACTGCTGCATGCCCTGGGTGAAGGAACGGTCCAGCTTGAGCACGCTCACCGGGAGGCGCCGCAGGTTGGCCAGGTTGGAGTAGCCGGTGCCGAAGTCGTCCAGGGCGATGTCGACGCCCATCTCGGCGAGCCGGCGCAGCGGCTTGAGCAGATCGTCGTCGGCGCCGATCAGCGCCGACTCGGTCACCTCCAGGCACAGGGCCTCCGGTGCGACCCCCGCGCGTTCCAGGATGTCGACGGTGTCCTGCACGAGACCGGGATGGGTGAGCTGGCACGGGGAGAGGTTGACGTTGATCCGCAGGGGACCCGTGGCGCCGCCCCGGTCCCGCCACTCGCCGGCCTGGCGGACCGACTCCTCCAGCACCCAGCGGCCCAGCGGCACGATCAGCCCGGTGTGCTCGGCGAGCGGGATGAACCGGTCGGGTCCGAGCACCCCGTGCTGCGGGTGCAGCCAGCGCACCAGGGCCTCCGCGCCGCGCACACTGCCGTCGCCGAGGTGGACGAGCGGCTGGTACTCGATGAAGAACTCGCCGCGGTCGAGGGCCGCCGGAAGCGCGGTGGTCAGCCCGTGACGGGTGATCGCGCGGGCGTCGGCCTCCGGGTCGGCGAGCTCGAAGCGGTTGCCGCCCGCCGACTTGGCCCGGTACATGGTGATGTCGGCGCTGCGCAGCACCTCCGCCGCGCTGCGCTCCCCCGCCGGGCCCTCGACGATGCCGATGCTGCCGCGCACGGTCAGCTCCCGGCCGTCGATGCGGACCGGCGCGATCAGGGCGTTCATGATGCGCGCGGCCAGGTCGTCGACCTCGCGGCGGGTGTCGGGGCCGGTGGTCAGCGCCACGAACTCGTCGCCGCCGAGGCGCGCCACCATCTCCCCGGGCGCGGTCGCGCAGGACTGGAGCCGGTCGGCGACCTCGACGAGCAGCCGGTCGCCGGCCGCGTGCCCGAGGCTGTCGTTGATGGTCTTGAAGCCGTCCAGGTCGAGGTAGCACAGACCGAAGCGCTGCCCCGGGGCGGCGCCGAGCGCCTTCTCCAGGCGTTCGAAGAACAGGGTGCGGTTGGGCAGGCCGGTGAGCGCGTCGTGGGTGGCCTCGTAGCGCAGCCGGAGGTTGAGCAGCCGGCGCTCGGTGGTGTCCTCCATCAGGGCCAGCGAGTACTGCGGTTCGCCGTCCGCGTCACGCAGCAGGGAGACCGTCAGGTTGGTCCACAGGACCGTTCCGTCGGGGCGGCTGAACGCCTTCTCCGTGTGGTAGTGCTCCCGTTCGCCGCGCACCAGCTCGTCGTACAGCTTCCAGGTCTGGGGCGCGTCCTCGGGGTGGGTCAGGTCCTGGACCTTGCGGCCGCGCAGGGTCTGCTCCGAGCCGCCGAACATGCGCAGCAGCGCCCCGTTGACCTGGAGGACGTTGCCGTCCAGGTCGGCGATGCCGATCCCTATCGCGGCGCCCTCGAAGACCGCGCGGAAGCGGGCCTCGCTCGCGTGCAGCGCCTGCGCGACGACGCCCTGGGCCCGCAACGCGGCCTGGGCGATGGCCTCCTGCTCGGCGAGGGTGCGCTCGCGCAGGGCCTGCGCGTAACCGGCCGCCATGGCGTGCTGGAGCCTGGAGGCGCGGGCCCGCAGGTCCTCCTGGGGGTCCTCCTCGCCGCAGTAGAGCACCAGATAGGCGTCGACGCAGTCGAGGGAGCGGCTGAGCGCCTCGGGGTCGGTGCAGTGCGCGTCGACGAGGGCGGCGCCGACCGCCTTGCCCGTGCCGGCGTCGAACGCGCGCTCCAGCAGCGCGCCGCGCAACCGCCGGGCCAGCGGCAGGAGTTCCTCCTCGAGTCCGGTCCGGGTCAGCGACGTCGAGGTCACCGGGAACACGGCCCGGCTCCAGATGGTCGCGAACCGCCGCAGTCTGTCCTCCGGCCCGTCCGGCTCGGCGGTCACGCCGTGCGCCCCACGCCGGCGAAACCGGAGAGGGCCCATGGGTCCTCGTCCTCCGGCGCCGTGTCCGGCCGCCAGTGCGGCATCGGCACCAGTCCGGGTTCCACCATGTCGTACCCCTCGAAGAACCGCGCGATCTCGTCACGCGAGCGCATGATCAGCGGGTTGCGGATGTCCTTGTACACGTCCAACGCGCCCCCGGCCCGCTCCGGCGGCAGGGGGATTCCCTCGTACGAGGCATGGGTGAGCACGAGCAGACTGCCCGGCGCGAGCGCTGCGGTGAGTTCGGCCACCGCCGCGAACGGGTCGTCCGCGTCCTCCACGAAGTGCAGTACGGCGACGAGCAGCAGCGCCACCGGCCGGTCCAGGTCGATCAGTTGCCCGACCTGCGGGCTGTTCAGGATCTCCTGCGGCTTACGCAGATCGGCGGCCACGACGTCGGCGTCGGCGTTGCCGGCCAGCACCGCCTCGCTGTGCGCGACGGCCACCGGGTCGTGGTCGACGTAGACCACCCGCGCGCCGGGGCTCACCGCCTGGGCGACCTCGTGCACATTGCCGAAGGTGGGGATGCCGGAGCCGATGTCGAGGAACTGGGTGACGCCCTCGTCGGCCGCGTACCGCACGGCGCGGCGCATGAACGCCCGGTTCGCCTGGCTGATCTTCGGAAGTCCCGGCATGAACTCCATGGCCTTGCGGGCTGCCTCCCGGTCGACCTCGAAGTTGTGCGAACCGCCCAGGTAGTGGTCGTAGATCCGCGAGACGCTCGGCACCGAGATGTCGATGCTCCGAGGGGCCCAGGCGGGTCGCTCCATCTATCTCTCCAAGGCGTAGGCGATCCGGTGTTCGAGCTGAGGCTACTGATCGCCCGCCAAAGGGGCGAGTGGAAACGGAAATTGACCGTCCGTTCCCGGTCACTGCCTGCGGCACGTGCCGAATCGACGCCCCCGGAGGGGCTACGTGAGGTGCCCGGATGGTTCCGGAGAGTTCCGGGTGGTTCCGGAACTCTCCGCGGGGCGGCGAAAGTCTACGCACAGGAAGCGGCGGCCCGACAAGCACGAGGGCGCGGCGGAACGGACAAGCACAACGGTCCGCCCCCTCCGTGCGGCGCGGAGGGGGCGGACCAACGGTCGTGCGCGGGGGGCAGCTGCGGGATCAGCCCTGGGGAGGTGATCTCTACTGCTCCGGCGCTCCGACCAGCTTTCCGTTCGGCGCGACGGCGTACCACGTGCCGCCCACGCCCTGGCCGTTGATGTCGCCGGGCGACTTGTCACCGGAGAAGGTGTAGATCGGCGAGCAGTTGATCGTCTGCTGCTTGGTGCCGTCGGACCGGGTGAAGTTCATGTAGCCCTTCTCCTGGATCCCCTCGGTCTCGCCGAAGGCGACGGGCGCGACGGCCGGCCACTTCTCCAGGCAGGCGCCGTTGCAGTTCGAGACCGGCTCGGGCCAGGCCTTGTCCTTGAGGAAGCGATAGACCGTCATGCCGTTCTTGTCGACGACGATCTCGCCGAGGTTGGCGTCCTTGCGGACGGACAGCCCGGCCAGCTCGGTGCTGGAGCCGGCGGAGGAACCGGACTTGGCCTTCTTGCCCTCGGGGGTGAGCGCGAACCACTTGTTGCCCACGCCCTGCCCGGTGGTGTCACCGGCCTTGGCGTCCTTGGCGTAGTAGTAGGCGGGCCAGCCGGCCACGGTCAGCTGCTTGGTGCCGTCGGTGCGGGTGACCTCGCCCAGCAGCGACTTGTCGATGCCGTCACCGGCGTTGACGTCATCGGCGGAGACGGGCGGCCAGGCCTTCGCGCAGTCGCCGTCACAGTTCGACTTCGGGGGTTCGGCGGTGTCCGCGTCGAAGCGGTAGAGGGTCTTGCCGGCGCCGTCGGTGAGGATCTTGCCGAGTTCGTCGTTCGCGGAGATGGCCAGCTCACCGGCGCTCTGGGCGCCGGCTCCCTCGGTCGCGCCGGCGCTCGCACCGGAGCCGACGCCGGTGCCCACTCCGCTGCCCACGCCGACACCCGCGATGCCACCGGCCGGAGCCGTGGCCCCGACGTTCTGGCTCGACGACGTGCCGCTCTCAGAACCGCACGCCGTCGTCAGCGCCAGCACGGCCACAGCACTCGCCGCAAGTGAGGCGCTCCGCCAGGTGGTCTTCATCGTCAACAACTCCCCGATCGTCACAAGGTGTTGCAGCGCCCTGCTGCGCCGCCGCACGGCACTGAGTACGCATGGTGACGGTCGTTGTGTTCAAACCAGGCACAAAAATCTTTCCGCGGCCTGTGACACGGGCGTCCGCCGGCCCTCCGGATCGCACACGTGCACGGCACGCCGGAAGCGCGAACGCACCGGCGGCAAACCTGTGGACGCGGACTTCCCCCGTTCGGGGCAATCCCCACCGGGCGTCGGCGTGGGCCGGTACGGGACGCCGCATGATCTCCGTCGTGCATGGACCCGAACCGACCCGATCCGCCCTCGTCACCAGGGCCCTCGCCGTGGTGACCGCGGCCTGGATCCTCGCGGCCGTCCCGGCCGGGGTGGCCGCGGCCGACGCGTGCGCGTACGCCTCGACCGGCCCGGACGGCACCGAGGCGGTGGCGGTCGCGGGGAGTCGCCCCTGGCCGACTCCCCCGGTGTGCCCGCAGCCTCCGCCGAAGCCCGCCCCGACCCCCACACCGCCGAAACCCGAACCACCGCCCGAGCCGACGCCGACCCCCACACCGGCTCCCACCCCGCCCCCGGCCCCGGAGCCGCCACCCCCGCCGCCCCCCGCGCCCAGGCCACCGGCGCCGAGGCCGAAGCCGCCGGCGCCCATGCCGGTCCGCCCCGCCGCACCGCTCCCGCGGCCGGCCCCCACACCCCCGCCACCACCGCCTCCCGCCCCCGCGCCGACCCCGACGCCCGAGCCGAGGCCCACGCCCCGCCCGTCCGTGACCCCGGTGAGCTACCCGGCGTACCACGCCTCGCAGCAGCAGCGGCCCGTCCGCCGCGGTCAGTCGCCGGTCACCTACGTCCTGCTCATCACCGTGCCCGCGGTGATCGCCGTCGCCGCGCTGCGACCGCGCTAGCGCCGATCCTGGAGGCCTCTCTTGCCGGAATGGCTTGTTCTCACCCTCGCGATGCTCGCCGCCTGCGCGGTGGTGGTCGTCATCACCCTCCTACGGCACCGCAGGGCGCCCGAGGACGAGGACCCCTCGGAGACCCCGGACGTCATCGAGTACATGACGATGTGGATCGGCGTGGTGTACGCCATCGTCCTGGGCCTGGCCATCGCCGGCGTCTGGGAGGCGCGCAGTGTCGCCCAGGACCACGTCCAGGCGGAGGCGCAGGCGCTGCACGAGATCTCGGAGCGGGTACGGGTCTACCCGGCCGACGCCCGTGACCGCATTCGGGAGGATGTCAACGCCTATGTCGGACACGTCGTCACCACGGAGTGGAAGGCGATGGCCGACGACGGCGAGGTGACGAAGCGCGGCGACGAACTCCTGCGGCAGGTCCGGGTGGACGTCACCGACTACGAGCCGGCGTCCGACTTCCAGGCGCAGGCCTACCAGCCGCTGCTCGACCAGATGGCCGCCGCGGACCAGGCCCGCAACGCCCGCGCCGAGTCGACCGGGGCGACCATGCCGGGCGTGGTGTGGTTCGGACTGCTGACCGGCGCCGCCATCACCATCGGCATGGTCTTCGCGCTGCAGATCCGGCGCACCGCCCGCGAACTGGTGCTGGCCGGGCTGTTCTCCGCGCTGATCGCCTTCCTGCTGTTCCTCATCTGGGACTTCGACGCGCCCTACAGCCGGGGCATCACCGCGTCGGCGGAACCGTTCCTCCATCTGTTCCCCGGCGCCGGCGGCTGACGTCCGCTCACCCCCTGCCCCCGTGAAGGAATGCGGGGGACGGAGGACGGGGGCGGGGGCGGGAGCGGAGACGGGGGACGGGGGGGCGGCAGCGGCTGCCGCGCCGTCGCCGTCCCCCGGTTGCGGGAACGGCGTCCCCTGGGCGGCCCACACGGTTGCCCCATTCGCGCGACTGCGATCGCGGGAGCGCACACATGTTCCTAGCGTTTCGGTCATCGAGGTGCATTGATCACATCAGCGGAAAAAGGTCCGCAGCTGCTCCTCGGGGACCGGAGGATCCACATGCGCGCGATACGCGTCGCTTCGGCCGCACTGCTGGGCGTCACCGCCCTGACCTTCTCCGCGCCGGCCGCCGTCGCGAGCGACGACGACAACCACTACGTCATGTCCAACGGCTACAGCGTGCTGCCCTCGACGGTCGCCGCGGGCGGACAGGTCACCCTCCAGGTGGACCGCGACGCCAGCGGCTGCCGGAGCTCCGTGACGGTCTCCTCGGGCGTGTTCGACGCGGTCGTCGTCCCCCGGGGTTCCTCGTCCGCGGTGGTCACGGTCGACCGGGACGCCAGGGTGGGCGCCTCGTACCGGGTGACGTTCGCCTGCGGCGGCATCAGCGCCGTCAAGGAACTGACGATCACCGGCGGCCGTCCGGTCGATCCCATGCCGCTCTATCCGGTCCAGCGGGGCGTGCACGCCGGTGAGGGCGGCACCGTCGCCGGGTTCGACCTGAAGGAGATCGGGCTGGGCGCCGCGCTCATCGCGGGCTCGGTCGGAGCCGCGTACTACTTCTCGCGTCGCCGGGCCGGCGAGGACGCCGGCTGACGGCCGGGCCCCCGGCCGCCGCGCCGTCGCAGGCCTTCGCCCCGGATCCCGGCGGGACCGGGGCGAAGGCCTGCGTCACGTGCGAGCGCGGTCTCCCTCGGGGCCGGCCTCAGGCGCGGCGCTCGGCGCGGCGGCGCATCCAGAACAGGGCGCCCCCGACCACCGCCGCCGCGACGAGACCGCCGCCGATGGCCATGTCGGTCGGGGTGGCGCCGGTGGTGGTGCTGCCGCCGAGACCGCCGCGGACACCGCCGATGACGGTGAAGGCGGCCGGGCGGGTCAGGGTCCGGCCGGAGCAGTTGACGGTGATGTCGTAGGTGCCGGGGCGGGCGTTCTCGTTGATGGTCGCCGTCCCCTTGGCCGTCTGGTTGGCGCCGTGGATCGGCGTCAGGTTGGCCTGCGGGAACGCGGCCGAGGTCATGGTGCCCCCGCCCGGGCAGCCGTCGACGGTGACCGTCATCTGGCCCCCGCGGGCGATGACGGCGGGCAGCGCCACGATGTTGCTGGGGTTGGCGCCCATGCCGTCGCGCGCGACGGCTGCCGGGGCGCTGACGCCGAGAGAGGCGACCGCGGCGGCCGAGACCACCGAGGCCGCCAGAAGACGAGTGATGCGCATGTGATCCTCCGCGGAAGGCGCCCCGGGGCCCGTCCCCGGCATGTCGGCGAGAAAGCACCTCCCGAAGCGACCCTCAGATGCCGTGCACGCGCCCGCATTTCGGGAATGGTCCGTCCTGGTGAGAGGACACGCCGAGCGAAATGCACACAATCGGATATTGCCGCAGGTCACGGACCGTCAGAAAATTCCTTCCGTCGGCAACTCGGATGGCGCACCGAAAGACGTCGGCGCCACCCGTTCGCTGCTGCCCCGTCGCCGGTTCCCGCCCGGGGACTTAGCGTTCTCGTATGCGCGAAGGGACGCGGTGACGGCCGCGTCGAAAGGGGATGGCGAATGTCTGCGTACGAGCTGTCCGAGGTGGCGGAAGAAGAGGAGCGGCGGCGGAAGCGCGCCCCGTGGGGCGTGATAGCGCTTGTTCTGCTGACCGGCCTCGCGCTCATCCGCAACGGGTCGGGGGAGTTCGACATCGGCCCGCCGCAGCCCGCCTCGGCGGCGGCCGCGGACGGCCGCACCGCGGGCGCCTTCGGCCGGACCCCGGCGCCGCTGCCGTACGCCGTGCCGGACCGGGTCAGGATCCCCGCCATCCAGGTGGACGCGCCGGTCACGTCGGTCGGCCTGGACGCGGACGGCTGGGTGGGCGCGCCGCCGCCGGAGGACCCCAATCTGGCCGGCTGGTTCACCGGTGGCGTCTCACCCGGGGAAAAGGGGACTGCGGTCGTCGTCGGCCATGTCGACAACAAACTGGGCCCCGCCGTCTTCTACGGTCTCGGGGCCCTGAAGAAGGGAAATCGCGTCGAGGTGTCGCGGGGCGACGGAAAGACGGCGGTGTTCGAGATCTACGGCATCGAGGTCTTCGAGAAGAACAACTTCCCCGGCGACCGCGTCTACGCCTCCAAGGGCTCCCCCGAATTGCGGGTCATCACCTGTGGCGGCGGTTTCTCCAAGGCGAACGGATACGACGGGAACGTGGTCGCCTTCGCCCGCCTGGCCGAGGTCCGCTGAGCGGTTCCCGGCCGGGCGGACGCGGGGCTCGCGTCAGGTGTACCGCCGGTGGGGAACGGTGATGTGGTAGCCGGAGTCCAGCAGCTGCGGCAGGTAGCTGCGCAGGGCCCGCACACTCTGCGAGCGGTCGCCCCCGGCGTCGTGCGAGAGCACCACGACGCCGGGGGCGGCGCCCTTCTCGACCCGCTCGACGATGGTGCCGGCGCCGGGGGCGGTCCAGTCGAGGGTGTCGACCGTCCAGGCGAGCGGCTCCATGCCCAGCTCGGCGCCGAGCTGGAAGGCGGCCCGGTTCCAGGCGCCGTAGGGAGCGCGGAACCAGCGGGGCGGCTCGCCGTAGCCCGACTCGATGACCTCGCTGGTGCGGGCCATCTCGGAGCGGATCTGACGGCGGGTGAGGCCGGTCAGCAGGGGGTGGGACCAGGTGTGGTTGCCGACGACGTGGCCCTCGTCGGCCATCCGTCCCAGCAGCTCCTGGTGGTCGGCGGCCATCTCCCCGCACACGAAGAACATCGCGCGCACGTCGTAGTGGGCCAGCGTGTCCAGGATGCCGGGGGTGTAACGGGGGTCGGGTCCGTCGTCGAACGTCAGCACCATGGTGCGGCCGCGGCCGGTCATCCTCAGCAGCGGTTCGTGGCGCACCGGGGTGCGGCCGGGGGCGGTGCGCGGCGGGCCGTACCCGGTCAGCGGCTGGAGGCGGTAGGCGGAGGGCTTCAGCGGCAGGCTGCGCGCCGGGGCGCCCGCGGCGGGGGCGGCGGCGCGGACCGGCTCGCCCTCCTCGCCCCACAGGAACACCCCGGCCGTGCCGACCGCTCCGACGGCGGCTGCGCCGGCGAGCAACGCCCGGCGTCGCGTGAACAACTGATCCTTCTTCATGCAGTCATCAGTCGCCCGGCGCGCCCCCGACCCACCACACCGACACCGGACCGGCGGCACGATTCCACCCGCCCGGCGCAGTGGCCGTCGGTCCGAACAGTGGAAGGAGGCGCCCTCAGCGGTGTCGTACCAGCGGGAACGGCAGGGTCTCGCGGATCGTGAGGCCGGTGAGGAACATGACCAGGCGGTCGACGCCGATACCGAGACCGCCGGTCGGCGGCATCGCGTACTCGAGGGCGTCGAGGAAGTCCTCGTCGAGTTCCATCGCCTCGGGGTCTCCGCCCGCGGCGAGCAGGGACTGCTCGGTCAGACGGCGGCGTTGTTCCACCGGGTCGGTCAACTCGGAGTATGCGGTGCCGAGTTCGGTGCCGAAGGCGACGAGGTCCCAGCGCTCGGCGAGCCGCGGGTCGGTGCGGTGCTGCCGGGTGAGCGGCGAGACATCGGTGGGGAAGTCCTTGTAGAAGGTGGGGAGTCGGGTCTTCTCCTCGACCAGGCGTTCGTACATCTCCAGCACGACGTCGCCCCGGCCGTCGTCGGGGGTGTACGGGACGCCCGCCCGGTCGCAGTGCCGGTGCAGGGCGGGCAGCGGGGTGTCGGCGTCGACCGGCTCGCCGAGCGCCTCGGAGATCGCGGCGTGGACCGTGCGGACCGGCCACTCCCCCGAGATGTCGTACTCGCGTCCGTCCTTGCGGGCGACCGGCGAGCCGAAGGCGGCCGTGGCCGCTCCCTGGATCAGCTCGCGCACCAGGTCGAGCATCACGTCGTAGTCGGCGTACGCCTGGTAGGCCTCCAGCATGGTGAACTCGGGGTTGTGCTTGTAGGAGACGCCCTCGTTGCGGAAGGTGCGGCCCATCTCGAAGACCTTCTCCAGGCCGCCGACGCACAGCCGCTTGAGGTACAGCTCGGGGGCGATGCGCAAGTACAGGTCGAGGTCGTAGGCGTTGATGTGGGTGGTGAAGGGGCGGGCGTTGGCGCCGCCGTGGATCTGCTGGAGCATCGGGGTCTCGACCTCCAGATAGCCCCGCTCCAACAGCCCCTGGCGCAGCGCCTGTACGGCGTGCGAGCGGGCGCGGACGACGTCGCGGGCCGCGGGGCTCGCCACCAGGTCGAGGTAGCGCATGCGGACCTTCGCCTCGGGGTCGGTGAGGCCGCGGCGCTTGTCGGGCAGCGGGCGCAGGCACTTGGCGGTGAGCTGCCAGGACGTGACGAAGACGGTGGGCTCGCCCCGGTCGCTCGTCCCGGCCCTGCCCGTCACGACGATGTGGTCGCCGAGGTCGGTGTCGGACCGGAAGGAGCCGAGGGCCTCGCGGGTGAGGGCGAGTTGGTGGTCCCCCGACCAGTCGCGCAGCGTCACGAAGACGATGCCGCCGAAGTCGCGTACCCGCATGATCCGGCCGGCGACGGTGACCGTCTCCCCCGCGCGGACCTCGGCGAGGGCGTGGGTGCGCAGCGGGACCCCGACCGGGTAGGGGTCGACGCCCTCGGCCCGCAGCCGGTCGAGCTTGCGGTGCCGGACGCGGACCTGCTCGGGCAGACCCGCCTCCGGACCGGTGTCCCCGGCCTCGTCCCCTCCGTCGAGGCCGAGCGCCGCCGTCGGCGGCAGGCCCTCGGTGGTGGCGGGGCGCGGCCCGCCCTTCGGGTTCCGGTTGCCCCAGAGCTTGCGCAGCGAGGGCACGGAGACGAAACCCTCGGCGATGCCGGAGGCGAGGCCCACCCGGGCCAGGGAGCCGGCGTCGGCGTAGCAGAGGAAGCGGGGGTACCACTCGGGGTGGTACTTGGCGTTGGAGCGGTAGAGGGCCTCCAGCTGCCACCACCGGGAGAAGAACAGCAGCAGCCGGCGCCACAGCCGCAGCACCGGCCCGGCGCCGATCCGGGCGCCCTCCTCGAAGGCCGAGCGGAAGACGGCGAAGTTGAGGGAGATCCGGCGCACGCCGAGCTTAGGGGCGGCGGCGCACAGGTCGGCGACCATGAACTCCATGACGCCGTTGGGGGCGGTGCGGTCGCGGCGCATGAGGTCCAGGGAGATGCCGTCGCGGCCCCAGGGGACGAAGGAGAGCAGGGCGAGGAGGCGGCCGTCGTCGTCCAGGGCCTCCACGAGGAGGCAGTCGCCGTCGGCGGGGTCGCCGAGGCGGTCCAGGGCCATGGAGAAGCCGCGTTCGGTCTCGGTGTCGCGCCAGGCGTCCGCGCGGCCGACGACCTCCTCCATCTCGTGGTCGGTGAGGGTGGAGTGGCGGCGGACCCGGCAGCAGGCGCCGGTGCGCCGCACCCGGTTGACGGCCTGCCGGGTGACCCGCATCTCGCGGCCGCCGAGGTCGAAGGAGGCGACCGGCAGGATCGCCTCGTCGCCGAGCTGGAGGGCGCCGAGTCCGGCGCGGGCGTAGGCCTTCGCGCCGTCCTCGGAGGCGCCCATGACCGCGGGCGCCCAGGCGTGCAGGCGGGCGGCGTCCAGCCAGGCGGCGATGGCGTGCGGCCACGCCTCGCGGTCGCCGACCGGGTCGCCGCTGGCGAGGCAGACCCCGGCCTCGACGCGGTAGGTGACGGCGGCCTTCCCGCTGGGCGAGAAGACGACGGCCTTGTCGCGCCGGGTGGCGAAGTAGCCGAGGGAGTCCTGGTCGCCGTAGGCCTTGAGCAGGGCCCGGAGGCGGGCTTCCTCGTCGCCGTGCAGGGCCGCCTCCATCCGCTGGGAGCGGAAGAGGACGGCGGCGGCGTTCAGCAGGGCCAGGGCGCCGAAGAGGCCGAGGAGGAAGTAGAGGGGGCGCGGCGGGCGGCCGTCGAAGGAGCGGGTCGAGACCAGGCCGCCCAGGACGTGGTTGGCGGCCCAGCCGAAGCGCTGGCCCGGCGGCAGCGTGCCCGGGAACAGCTCCACCAGCCCCCAGCCCACCAGGACGGCCAGGCCGAGTCCGACGAGCAGTACGGCGAGCGCGCGCCGGACCGCCGCGCGGCGGGAGGCGGCGTAGAACTCGCCGCGGGCGACCACCAGGAGGGCGAGCGCGAGCGCGCACACCACCAGGGACGGCACGGACTGCCCGTACAGGCCGGCGGCCACGCCGAGGACGTCGGTGAGGACGAGCAGGCCGAGGTAGACGACGACCAGCCACCAGGCGACCTTCTTGCGCGCGGCGGTGGCGGCGGCCAGCAGGAAGAGGAACACGGCGTAGGCGAGGTTGGCGCTGACCGGGACGAGCAGCACGTCCAGGAAGCGGACGACCGGGCGCAGCAGACGGCGCAGCGGCGGGATCAGGGCCAGCAGGACGCAGAGCAGGCCGAGGGCGCCGAAGAAGGCCGCGAAGCCCTCGGGCACCCGGCCGAGGAAGCGGCCGGCGGGCCGCCGTGCCGGGCCCGGGGTCCTCTCGGCCGGGGCGGTCTGCACGGTGGCACTCATGCTCCGACTCTAGGAACACCCGGGCCGGACCGCCCGTCGAGCGGCCCGCCCACCGGCCGGAGCTGCGGCTTCCGATAGCCTCTGGGCCGTGACGGAACAGCACGCGCAGCAGCCCGCGCACCGGTTCGAGCGGGGCACGGACGGACCCAAGGTCATCCTCGTCGGGGTGGACGGCTCCGAATCCTCGCTCCGGGCCGCGGCGTACGCCGGTGGCCTGGCCCGGCGCCAGCACGCGCTGCTCGCCGTGGTGTACGTGCAGCCGGTGCTGGTGGCGGGCGCGGCGCTCGGGGTGCCGGTCGCGGAGACGACCGACGAGATCGCCGAGGACCTGGTCGCGCAGATCCGGGAGGCCACCGAGCGCACCCGGGGGATATTCGACGTGCGCTGGGAGTTCCACACCTTCCGCGGCGACCCCTACGGCGGGCTGGTGAAGGCGGCGGACGAGCTCAAGGCGGACGCGGTGGTGGTGGGCGCCTCGGAACAGGCCGGCCACCGGATCGTGGGGTCCGTGGCGGTACGGCTGGTGAAGGCGGGACGGTGGCCGGTGACGGTCGTGCCGTAGCCACCGCCCGCCGGCCACCCGGGGTGCGCCTACCGCCGGCTCACTTCCCCATCACCAGCCCGTCCTTCGCCGCGCCCCGGCCGAGGACGACGTCTCTGATCCGGTCGCGCACCCCCTCGAGGCCCGCGCCCTGGGCCAGGGCCTTGTTGAGGTCGAGCACCCGGCCGGCGTCGATGTCGAACATCTGCGGCACGAACTCGGCCCTGCGCACCTCCCAGCGCCCGCCGGGCCGGGCGGGCGGGGCGAAGGTGAAGCGGGCGACGGTCGACTGGTTGCCGCGCGCGTCCTGGACGCCCTGGTGGTTGAACATCTCGCCCGCGATCTGGTCGCCCATGCCGTAGACGACCCAGGTGCCGTTGACCTTCTCGTAGGCCTGGGGGACATGGGCGTGCGTCCCGAGGATCAGGTCGACGTCGGGCCGGCCGGCCGTGCGGGAGGCGGTGAGGGTACGGGCGAGGGCGAGCTGGCGTTCGTCCGGCGCGTCCTGCCATTCGGTGCCCCAGTGCACGGAGACGACGACCACGTCGGCACCCGCCTTCCGGGCGGCCTTGGCGTCGGCGAGGATCCGGTTCTCGTCGAGGAGGTTGACGGTCCAGGGCTGCCCCTGGGGCGCGGGGTGGCCGTTGGTGTCGAAGGTGTAGGCGAGGTGGGCGACTTTCCCCGGGCCGGCGCGCAGGAGGGTGACGGCGTTGCCCTCGGCCTCGGTGCGGGCGGTCCCCGCGTGCCGCACACCGGCGGCGTCGAGCGCGTCGAGGGTGCGCCGCACGCCGGCCGCGCCGTCGTCGAGGCTGTGGTTGGAGGCGGTGGAGCAGCCGTCGTAGCCGGTGGCGGCCAGGGCCGCGGCGATCTCCGGCGGGGACTTGAAGTCCGGATAGCCGGTGTAGACGCCGTTCGCGCCGTAGACGGTCTCCATGTGGCACAGCGCCAGGTCGGCGCGGGAGACGACGGGTGCGATGCCCGCGAGCATCGGGCGGAAGTCGTAGCCGGCGCCCCCGGCGTCGAAGCGGGCGCGGTCGATGACGGTGGTGTGCGGGAGGATGTCGCCGGAGGCGACGAGCGTGAAGCCGCGGGCGGCGGCCGGCGCCGGCCGGCCGGGCCGCTCGCCCGGCCCGTGGTCCCGGCCCTGGCAGGCGGCGGCCGAGGCGAGGAGCGCCGTCAGGGCCAGAGCCACCTGGTGTCTGCGGGCGATCACCGGTTCACCCCACTTCCCATGAATTGTCATATTTACCCATGGATCAGTACTAATCCATGGGAGGCGGCGGTCCGCCCCGGCACTCCCTTCGTCCAGGAGCGATGCCCGCGATCGGCGTAGCCCGGACCGTTCGTCGAACCGTTCGCCGACGCGATCGACCGTCCGCCGCAGATCCGTGTGCGCGCCCTGTCCCGAACCGGCGCACTGCGGTGCCATACGCCCATGACCGCCGGAACCACCCTCCACGCCCGGACGACGACCGCCGAGCACGAGCTCGCCGCACTCCAGCGCGAGCACGGCGGGCCGCTCTTCGCGCTGCTGCTGAGGCTGTGCGACGGCGACCGCCAGCGCGCCGAGGACCTCGTCCAGGAGACCCTGGTACGCGCCTGGCAGCACCCCGAGGCCCTGCGCGCCGACGCCTTCGACTCCGTGCGGCCCTGGCTGCTCACCGTCGGCCGGCGGCTCGCCATCGACGCGCGGCGGGCCCGGCAGGCGCGCCCCGCCGAGGTCGGGGACGCGGTGCTGGAGAACGCCTCACCCGTCTGCGCCGACCACGCCGAGCGGGCGGCCGCCACGCTCGACGTACGCGAGGCTGTGAAGACACTCACGCCGGAGCACCGTGAAGTCCTGGTGCTGGTGTATTTCCAGGGGGCCAGTGTGGCGGAGGCCGCCGAAGCCCTCGGAATTCCGCCCGGTACCGTGAAGTCCCGCGCGTACTACGCGCTGCGCGCCCTGCGCCGGGTGCTTCCGGGATACGCGGCCGACCTGCGCTGAAACCGACGACTGGGTCAAGCCTCCGTAAAGCGCCTTGCCGAGGACCCCCTTCGAGTAATCGGGTGTCCTTATCCGTGTTCCGGATGGGGCCCGGTGACCGGGTCCCCAGCGTCCCGGCAACGGGCGAGCGCAAGCACCGGAGGAAGGCAGGAAGGGATGCTGCACAGAGGTCACCAGAGCACGGACGGTACCGGCGGCGGTGAACTCACCGTCCCCATGGCCTGGTTGTACGCCGAGTACATCGCCGACGAACTGCTGCGGACCGGCGACCTGATGCCGCCGACGTCCTTCGAGTTCCGCGCCGGCCGCGACGCCCTGGCGCTCACCATCTTCCTGTCCGACACCGACGGCGAACTGCCCGGCATCCGCGTCGTCACTCAACTGGAGACGTGGCTTTCGCTCACGGCGTACGACCAGCCGTGGCAGGACTGGGTCGACACACGTATGTCTCAACTGAGGGCCGAGGCCGCCGAGTCGGACGGACCGGCTCCCGACCTCGACCTGGCGGCCGCGGCCTGGCGCTGGCTGGAGGAGACGGAGCTGCTCGCTCCCGATCTCAACGCGGTTCCCGGCGGTGCGCCGGTGGTCGGCGAGGACGAGGGACCCAAGGTCTGGACACCCGCCTGGCAGCTCGGACTGCCCCTCGGCCACCTGGCGATTCATCTTTTTTAGATTCACACCAATCCGCGGGCCGGACCGCTCCGAACATCTGGGTCACGATTCGGTACGTGGCTTGAGTGATTCGTCGGCCGGGTGCGTACCGGTGGGAGCAAGGAGTAACCCCACTGGCACTCAACGGCACGAGGTTTCGGCATGAGGTCCCTGGAAAGGCATCGCGACGTCGGCGCGTACGCGCTCGGCGTGCTGGACGAAGCGGAAGCCTTCCGCTTCGAGGACCACCTCATGGAGTGTCCTCAATGTGCGGCACAGGTAACCGAGTTCGGCCCCACCGCACGGCAGATGATGCTCTACCGGCGCGCCACCCCGCGCGCCGTGCACCCCTTCGCCGGGCCCGGCCCGCAGCTGCTGGACCGGCTGCTGGCCGAGGTGGCGGTCCGGCACCGGGCCGTGCGCCGCCGGGTGCTGTACGCCGTGGCCGCCTCGGTGGTCGTCGCCCTGGCTGGCCCCGTGCTCGCGATGATGGCGGGCAGCGCCGGCGCCGAGGGCGAGAGCGCCGTACGGGTCGCCGCGACGGACGAGAAGTCCGGGGTGTGGGCGCAGGTCACCACCGAGAACGAGGCCTGGGGCAGCCATGTGGAGCTCGAGGTCAAGGACGGGGCGGGCCCCCGCTCCTGCCGGCTGATCGCCGTCGGCCTCGACGGCTCCGAGCAGACGGTCACCAGCTGGAGCGTCCCCAAGCACGACGCCCGCCCGAACACCATGCAGGGCGCCGCGGCCTGGCACCCGGACGAGATCGCCCGCTACGAGCTGCGCACGTCGGGCGGCGAGCACCTGGTGACGCTCGAGGCCCACTGACCCCGCCCCGGAGTGAGTTCAGGTCACTTCGGGTCGGCGCGGACCCCGGCGAACAGGTCGGGACGGTCCGGGTCGGCGCCCTCGGGGCAGCGCCTACTTCAGCAGCCGTGACATCCGTCGGTCCGCCAGTGGTCTGCCGCCGGTCTGGCAGGTGGGGCAGTACTGCAGCGAGGAGTCGCTGAAGGACACCTCCTTGATGGTGTCGCCGCAGACCGGGCAGGGTTCGCCGGTGCGGCCGTGGACGCGCAGACCGCTCTTCTTCTCGGCCTTCAGGCGGCCCGCCGCCAGGCCCCGTGAGCGCTCGACCGCCTCCCTGAGCGTGGTGCGCAGGGCCTCGTAGAGGACGTGGGTCTCCTCCGGTGTCAGCGTGGCCGCCAGTTTGAACGGGGACATCTTCGCGACGTGCAGGATCTCGTCGCTGTAGGCGTTGCCGACGCCGGCGATCAGGCTCTGGTCGCGCAGAGCGCCCTTCAACTGCCGACGTTCACCCCCGAGGAGCGCCGCGAACCTGGCCTCGTCGAAGTCGGCGGCGAGCGGGTCGGGGCCGAGCCGGGCGACGCCGGGTACCTGGCCCGGGTCCTGGACGACGTGCACCGCCAGCCGCTTCTGGGTGCCGGCCTCCGTCAGGTCGAAGCCCGCGCCGGTCTCCAGGGCGACCCGCAGGGCCAGGGGCCCCTTGCCGGGGCGGGGCGGGCCGTCCGGGAGTCTGTCCTTCCAGTGCAGCCAGCCCGCGCGGGCGAGGTGCGTGACGAGGTGCGGGCCGTCACCGGTCGCCAGGTCGAGGAACTTGCCGTACCGGTGCACGGCGGTGACCTCCCGGCCCTCCAGGGCGGTGACGGGCGGGTCGTACGTCTTCAGCACGCTGATCGCGACGGGCAGCACGCGGACGATCTCGTGGCCGACGAGGTGTTCGGCCAGGAAGTCCTTCAGCGCTTCGACCTCGGGGAGTTCCGGCATACGTCCAGAGTGCCATCCGGAACCGGGACGCTCAGGTTCGCACCGTCACCACGAACTCGCACCAGACGCACTTGCCGCCGCCCCGGGCCTCCACGCCCCAGGCGTCGGTGAGCAGGTCCACCAGCAGCAGTCCCCGCCCGGAGACCCCCGACTCGCCCGCCTCGCGGCGGCGCGGAAGGGCGCTGGAGGAGTCCTCCACCTCGACGCGCAGCCGGTGTTCGGTGCCGGTGAGCACCCGCAGGGTGACGATCGCCGCGCCCTCGGTGTGCATGAGCGCGTTGGTGATCAGTTCGTCGGCGACCAGTTCGATCTCGTCGGAGCGGTCCCGGGCGCCCCAGGTGCGGACGGCGGCGCGGATCATGTGCCGGGCCTCGCTGAGGGCCTCGGGGTCGCCGGGGGCGACGTGCTGCTGGAGCCGGCTCCCGGACTGCGGGCCGTCGGGTCCGCGCCGGCGCAGCAGGAGCAGGGCCACGTCGTCGTCACCGCCGCGCTCCTCGGCGACCTCGATGAGCTGGTCGGCCAGTTTCCGGACGTCCGCGGGGCCCGCGGCGATCAGGGCGGCGAGGGCCCGCATGCCGTCGTCGACGTCCGTGCCGGGCTGTTCGACCAGCCCGTCGGTGCACAGCAGAAGGGTGTGGCCGGGGTCGAGCTCCACGGTGCCGACCGGGTACTCCAGGCTGCCGAACTCGGCGGACAGGCCGAGCGGCAGCCCGCCGGGCACCGGGACACGCCGGCAGGTCCCGTCGAGGCCGCGCAGCAGCGGGTCGATGTGTCCCGCGCGGACCACCTGGACGACCCCCGTGGAGAGATCGGCCTCGGCGTACAGGCAGGTGGCGAAGCGGTCGGTGTCGAGTTCGTGCAGGAAGACCGAGGCACGGGCCATCACGGTGGCCGGGGTGTGGCCCTCCGCCGCGTAGGCCCGCAGGACGATGCGCAGCTGGCCCATGACGGCGGCGGCGTGCGTGTCGTGGCCCTGGACGTCACCGATCACGGCGCCGACCCGGCCGCCGGGCAACGGGATCAGGTCGTACCAGTCCCCGCCGATGTCCCGGCCCAGGGATCCGCCGATGGTGGCGGCGCGGTAGCGGACGGCGACGTCGGCGCCCGGCACGCTGGGGATGGTGCGCGGCAGCATGGCCTGCTGGAGGCCCTGCGCGATGTCCTTCTCCTGCTCGTAGAACATCGCGCGCTGCAGGCTCTGCGCGATGCTGCTGCCGAGCGCGACGAGTATGTTGCGGTCCTCCTGCGTGAAGCCCAGGCGGTCGCTGTAGAGCAGGCCCATCGCGCCGATCGGGCGGGCCTGCACGATGAGCGGCAGATAGGCCGCCGAGGTGATCTTGAGGTCGGTGAGGTGCGGCCACAGCACGGGGTAGCCGCCGGCGAACTCCTCCGGCGACTCGATGAAGCGCGGGGTGAGGGTGCGGACCACCTCGCTCATCGGGTAGGGCTCGTCGAGGCGGGTGACCAGGGTGCCGGGCACGAAGCTGCCCTCCGGCCCCTCGGCGATCAGCCGGATCCGGCCGGCCTCGACGAGCCCCATGACGAGGCTGGTCGCGCCGAGGTGGGTGAGGCCGTGGGTGTCCTTGAGGACGTCGATGACGTCCCCCACGGTGCGGGCGTGCGCCAGGGCCGCCGTGGTGAGCTGGACGACGTTGGTCTGATCGCGGCGCGCGTCGTCGAGGGAGGCCTCGTCGCGGCGGGCGGCGAGATCGCTGAGCTCGTCGGTCGCGTCCCGCACGATGCCGACGATGCGGCGCGGCCGGCCGGTCCCGTCGCGCCGGATGTAGCCCTGGGTGTGGGTCCAGCGCAGGGTGCCGTCGCGCAGCCGCATGCGGAAGTAGGCGCCGTAGTTCTCGCTGCCGTCCTTGATGGCCTGGGCGACCAGTTCGTCCAGGCGGATCCCCTCGGCCGGCGGGACCCGGGCGGCGAGGGTCCCGGGGTCGCCGTCGAACTCGTCGGGCCGCATGTCGAAGATCTCGTGGGCCCGGGCGTCCATGTGGAAGTGCCCCGAGTCCAGGTCCCAGTCGAACGTGCCCATGCGGTTGAGCGCCAGGATCGGATCCGGGTGGGCGGGCCAGTCGTCCGGGAGGGACAGGGCGCTCGCTCCCCGATCAACCATGGGCCCACCTTGCCAGGAATCGCCCGATTCTTCGACCGGGGAGCCCGGGCCCGCGGCCACCGTCAGCCCATGACGACGTCGACGGGGCTGCCGAAGATGCTGTCGGACGGATCCTGCGCGTCGGACTCGTCGGGCCCGTCGGGGATCAGCCCGCCGCCGTCGGGCAGGTCGGGGATCTCCGGGACGGTCTCGGGGCCGATCTCGCCGGGGTCGACCCCGCGGTCGAGGTCGGATCCCAGGTCCTCACCGGACGCCGGGCCCTCACCGGACGCCCGGCCCTCGTCGGGACCGCCGTCGGCGCCCGCGCCGGACGAGCCGGAGCCGGGATCGGCCGCCGAGGGGTCGGCGAACAGGCCGCTGAAGGGGTCGCCGGAGACGACCCGTCCCTCGGCGGCCGGGACGACGTCCTCCGCGCCCGGCATCGTGATCCTCTCCTCCGCACCACCGCGTCCGGCGACGAGGAGCGCCGCCGAGAGCGCGCAGGCGGTGAGGAGAGGGGCAGTGGGTAGTCGCACCACGTTCTCCCGCATCGTCTCGGTCCCTCACCCGGAGGTGATTCGACCACTATTGTCTGCTTCACCCGACAGGGTCACGCAACCGGAGCACGCGACCACGCACGGTGACACGGCCCGACCGGAGACAAGGAGCGCACGGCTGTGGACTGGTTCACCGCACCCGAGTACTGGCTGAGCCGGCTGGTCTTCCAGCGGGCGCTGGCCGGTGTCTACGTCGTCGCTTTCCTGACGGCCGCCCTCCAGTTCCGGGCGCTGCTCGGCGAGCGGGGGATGCTGCCGGTGCCCCGCTTCGTCGAGCGGGTGCCCTTCCGGCGGGCGCCGAGCCTGTTCCACCTGCGCTACTCCGACCGCCTGTTCGCGGGCTGCGCCTGGACGGGCTGCGCGGTCTCTGCGGCGCTGCTGGCCGGCCTGGACTCCCTGGTGCCCCTCTGGGCGGCGATGGCCCTGTGGCTGGTGCCGTGGGCGCTGTACCTGTCGATCGTCAACGTGGGGCAGACCTGGTACGGGTTCGGCTGGGAGTCCCTGCTGCTGGAGACGGGCTTCCTCGCCGTGTTCCTCGGCAACGACGAGGTGGCCCCGCCGGTCGTCGTGCTCTTCCTGGCGCGCTGGATCCTGTTCCGGGTCGAGTTCGGCGCGGGTCTGATCAAGATGCGGGGCGACGCCTGCTGGCGGAACCTGACGTGTCTCTACCACCACCACGAGACCCAGCCGATGCCCGGCCCGCTGAGCCGGTTCTTCCACCATCTGCCGAAACCGCTGCACCGGGTGGAGGCGGCGGCGAACCACTTCACCCAACTCGTCGTGCCGTTCCTGCTGTTCGCCCCGCAGCCGATCGCGACGGCGGCCGCGTGTCTGATGATCCTGACCCAGCTGTGGCTGGTGCTGTCGGGCAACTTCGCCTGGCTGAACTGGATCACCGTCGTCCTGGCCGTGTCCGCGCTCGAACTGCCCGCCGGCCACCGGTCGGCCCCCGCGACCCCGCTCTGGTACGAGATCGTGGTCCTCGCCGCGGCCGCGCTGCTGCTGTTCCTCAGCTACCGCCCGGTGGTCAACATGCTCTCCCGCCGCCAGGTGATGAACCGCTCCTTCGATCCGCTGCACCTGGTCAACACCTACGGCGCGTTCGGCAGCGTGAGCCGGATCCGCTACGAGGTGGTGATCGAGGGCACGCCCGACGACGTGCCGCGCGAGGACTCCGACTGGCGGGAGTACGAGTTCAAGGGCAAGCCCGGCGATCCCCGCCACCGGCCGCGCCAGTTCGCCCCCTATCATCTGCGCCTGGACTGGATGATGTGGTTCGCGGCGCTCTCCCCCGCCTACGCCGGGGCGTGGTTCGCCGCCCTGGTGGAACGGCTGCTGGAGAACGACCGCGACACGCTGCGGCTGCTGCGCCGCTCCCCCTTCCCGCCCGACGAGCCGCCGCGCCACATCCGCGCCCGTCTCTTCCGCTACCGCTGCACCACCTGGCGGGAGCTGCGGGAGACCGGCGCGTACTGGCATCGGACGTACGTGCGGGAGTATCTGCCGCCGACCCGGTCGGCGGGGACGGCTCAGAGGCCGTAGACCCGGACGGCCGTGGTCCCGAAGATCTCGGTGTGCGCGCCCGGGTCGGTCAACTCCCGTGCCAGGTTCAGGACTTCGCCGTACGAAGCGGTGGATGTGCACACCGGCCAGTCCGAGCCGTACATCAGCCGGGCGGGCCCGAAGGCCTCGATCACCGTGTCCGCGTAGGGGCGCAGGTCGTCGGCGGTCCAGGACGCGGGGTCGGCCTCGGTGACCATGCCGGACAGCTTGCAGACCGTGTTGGGCAGCGCCGCGAGGGCCCGGACACGGGAGGCCCAGGGCTCCAGCGCGCCGGAGGCGATCGGCGGCTTGCCCAGGTGGTCGAGGACGAAGGTGAGTCCGGGCAGGGCGGCCGCCGCCTCGACGCAGGCCGGGAGCTGGTGGGGCAGCACCACCAGGTCGTGGACGAGTCCGGCGGCGGCGAGGGCGGTGAGACCGCGGCGCACGTCCGGCCGCAGCAGCCACCGCGGGTCCGGCTCGCCCTGGACCTGGTGGCGGACGCCCTTGAGGTACCGGCCACCGGGGAGCTCCCGCAGCCGGGCCAGTTCGTCGGCGACGTCCGCGCGGGTGAGGTCGGTCCAGCCGACGACACCCGCGATCAGCTCGTTCGCGGCCGCGAGGGCCAGGAACTCGGGGGTCTCGTCGGCCACGGTGACCGTCTGGACGAGGACCGTGCGGTCGACCCCGGCCGCGCGGGCCTCCGTGGCCAGCTCGTCCACGGTGAAGTCCCGCCGGAGCGGGCTGTCTTCGGCGATCCAGTCCTGGTCCCGCACCGACAGGTCCCAGACGTGGTGATGCGCGTCGACGGTCACGGCAGCTCCCAGACGACGGGCAGGCCCGCGGCCGCGCCCGCGTCGGAGTAGTCGTGCACCACGTCGAGCAGCTCGGCCATCCGCGCCTGCCACACCACGTTGACCGGGAGTGCCTCCAGCTCGGCGAGGAGACGCGCGTAGTCCTCGCACTCCAGGAGGTGGAACAGCTCGGCGCCGCTGCGCCAGATCGTCCACGAGGTGGCCCCGGCGGCGCGGACGGCGTCCGTCAGTTCCCTCGGCACCTCGCGGTGCGCCGCCTCGTACGCGGCGACACGGTCCGCACGCACCCTGGTGTGCAGGGCGACCCTCATGCCGGCTCCTCGGGGGGAAGCAGCCCGGTGTCCCGCAGTTCCTGCCAGAAGGCCGCAGGAACGGCGGTCGCGAACTGCTCGGCGCAGTCACGCACCTCGGCGGCCGAGCGGGTGCCGACCAGGACGCTCGCCACGGCCGGATGGGCGGCGCAGAACGCCAGGGCGGCGGCGCGCAGGGTGATGCCGTGCCGGTCGGCGGTCTCCTTCATGCGCCGGGCCCGGTCCAGCAGCGCGGCGGGGGCCTGCGCGTAGTCGAACGTGGCGTCCGGCCGGGGGTCGGCCAGCAGACCGGAGTTGAAGGCGCCCCCGACGACCACCGACACGCCACGCTCGGTGGCCGCGGGCAGCAGCTCGGCCCGGGCCCGCTGGTCGAGCAGCGTGTACCGGCCGGCGCAGAGCACCACGTCGACGTCCGTGTCCCGGACGAAGCGGGTGAGCATCTCCGCCTGGTTCATGCCGGCGCCGATCGCCCCGACGACGCCCTCCGCGCGGAGCTTCTCCAGCGCCGGGTAACCCTCGCGGAAGGCCTGTTCGGCGTGGTCGTCGGGGTCGTGCAGATAGACGACGTCCACCCGGTCGAGGCCGAGCCGTTGCAGGCTGGCGTCCAGGGTGCGCCGTACGCCGTCGGCGCTGAAGTCCCATACGCGGCGGTGCGTGGCGGGAACGGCGAAGCCGTCGGCCAGGTCGTCGCCGCCCCGGTCCGCGGCCTCCAGACGGCGGCCCACCTTGGTGGAGACCGTGTACCGCGAACGCGGGTGCTCGCGCAGGGCCGCGCCGAGGCGGCGTTCGGACAGGCCGAGGCCGTAGTGCGGCGCGGTGTCGAAGTAGCGGATGCCCTGCTGCCAGGCGGCGGTGACCGCCTCGTGCGCCTGCTCCTCGCCGACCTCGGTGAAGAGGTTGCCGATGCCGGCGGCGCCGAAGGCGAGCGGACTGACCGGGACTCCGCTGCGCCCGAGCATGTTCACCGGCCCGCCGGGCGCAGCCGCAGGCCCTGCATCCCGCCGTCGACGGCGAGGGAGGTGCCCGTGGTGGCGCCGGACAGCGGGCTCGCGAGGTAGGCGATGGCGCCCGCGACCTCGTCGGCGCCGACCAGCCGGCCGGTGGGCTGGCGGGCCTCCAGGGCGGCCCGCTCGGCGGCCGGGTCGTCGGCCGCGTCGAGCAGCCGGCCGACCCACGGGGTGTCCGCGGTGCCGGGGTTGACGCAGTTGACGCGGATGCCCTCGCGGACGTGGTCGGCGGCCATGGCCAGGGTCAGCGAGTACACCGCGCCCTTGGTCGCGCTGTAGAGCGCGCGCTGCGGCAGCCCGGCGGTGGCGGCGATGGAGCAGGTGTTGACGATCGCCGCGTGCGAGGAGCGCCGCAGGTGGGGCAACACGGCACGGGCCGCGCGGACCATGCCGAGCACGTTGACGTCGAGGACCCGGTGCCATTCGGCGTCGTCGTTGTCCTCGACGGTGCCCTGCGCGCCGACGCCCGCGTTGTTGACCAGGATGTCCAGCCCTTCGAGGTCGGCGACCGCGGCCGCGACCGCCGTCCGCACGGAGGCGTCGTCGGTGACGTCGGCGAGATATCCGCGCAGGGGCTTCGCCACCCCCGACGGGTCCAGGTCGAGGACGGCGACCCGGGCGCCGCGCTCGGCCAGGAGCTCCGCGGTGGCCCGGCCGATGCCGGAGCCGCCCCCCGTCACCAGGGCCGTCAGCCCTTCGAAGTCGCTCACGCCGCCTTCTCCTTCCGGATCACGAGGTCGGCGGCCCGGAAGTCGCCGGCGGGATACGTGCCGAATATTTATCAGACCACTTCCGCTTCTCGACACCCCCCGGGTAGCTTTTTGCCGAGTTGCCCGCCCAAGTGGTCCGACCATCTCGGTCGAGGAGCGCGGCGTACCGGCGAGGAGGAGAGGGCCACGTGGAAGACACCCCGCGCAGCGGGACCGCCGTCCCGAAGGGCACGGTGACGCAGCGCGCCATCGAGCGGATCAAGGCGATGATCACCGACGGGGCGCTGAAACCCGGGCAGCGGCTGCCGACCGAGCGCGCGCTCGCGGCCGAGCTGGGCATCTCCCGCAGCTCCATGCGCGAGGCGATCCGGGCGCTGACGGTGCTGGGGGTGCTGGAGGCCCGGCACGGTTCCGGGATCTACGTCACCGCGCTGGAGGCGGGGGACCTGCTGGAGACGTTCGGGGTGGTGGCCGATCTGTCGCGGGGCCCGCGTCTGGTCGAACTGCTCCAGGTGCGCCGGATCCTGGAGTCGACGGCCACCGCCCTGGCCGCGGCCCGCATCACGCCGGAGCAGCTGGCCGTCGTGGAGGGCCACCTGGCGGCGATGAACGCGACGGACGACCCGGAGGAGATCCTCGCGCACGACCTGGAGTTCCACCGGGCGATCGCGCAGGCCGCCGGCAACGAGACGATGGCGGCGATCCTGGAGGGCCTCTCCTCCCGCACCTTCCGGGCCCGCGTCTGGCGCGGCTACCAGGAGGAGGGCGCCTTCGCCCGGACCCGCCGCGAACACGCCGCCATCCACCGCGCGCTGGCCGCCCGTGACCCGGAGGCCGCCCGGGCGGCGGCGGCCTCCCATGTCGGCGAGGTGGAGGAGTGGCTCAGGGGGCAGGTGGGGACCTGAGCCACGTCCGCCTCTCGACGCGGGGCGCCGGGCGGGGCAGAGTTCTCCTACCTGCTCGCGTACTCGCCAGTAGCGCCACGCACACCGAGGGAGCTGCCCGTGACCAGCTGGGTCGGCCGGACCGCCGCCGAGATCGCCGCCGCCGTCCGCGCGAAGGAGGTCACGCCCCGCGAGGTGGTCGCCGCGCATCTCGCGCGGATCGAGCGGCTGGACGGCCGGATCGGAGCGTTCCGCACGGTGCGCGCCCGCGCCGCCCTGGCCGAGGCCGACGCGCTGGCCGCCCGGGGGGATCTGGCCGGACTGCCGCTGGCCGGGGTGCCGGTGGCGGTCAAGGACAACCTCGGCGTGCGGGGCGAGTCGACCCGGGTCGGCTCGGCCGCGACACCGGACACCCCGGCCGAGGAGGACCATGTGACGGTGGCCCGGCTGCGGGCGGCCGGCGCGGTGGTCGTGGGCCTCACCAACGTGCCGGAGCTGTGCGTCTTCGGCACCACGGAGGGCGTGCACGGCACCGCCCGCAACCCCTGGGACACCTCCCGCACGGCGGGCGGCTCGTCCGGCGGCAGCGCGGCGGCGGTCGCCGCGGGGATGGTGCCGATCGCCCTCGGCAACGACGGCATGGGCTCGCTGCGCATCCCGGCGGCCAACTGCGGCCTCGTGACCGTCAAGCCGGGCCACGGGGTGGTGCCGGCCGGGATCGGCGAGGGCGACTGGTTCGGGATGTCGGAGAACGGGCCGCTGGCCACGACGGTCGAGGACGCGCGGCTGATGCTGTCGGTCCTCGCGGACACCGACGTCGCGGCGGCCGGGGAACCCGGCGCGCTGAGGATCGCCGTCTCCGTGCGCAGCCCGCTGGCCGGGGTCACGGTGAGCGAGCCGTACGCGGGCGCCGCGCGGGACGCGGCCGGGGTGCTGGTCCGGGCGGGGCACCATGCGGAACGGGCCGAACCGCCGTATCCGCTGTCGCTGGGCCTCACCGCGCTCGCGCACTGGACGGCCGGCACGGCGGTGGACGCGGCGCGCCTCGACCCGCGGCTGCTGACCCGGCGCACCCGGGTGCACGCGGCCGTCGGCCGGCGCTTCCTGTCCGGGGTGCGCGGCGGCTCGGCGCGGGAGGCGCTGCGACGGCGCCTGGAGCCGTTCTTCGCGGAGTACGACGTGCTGCTCACCCCGGCGCTGGCGCGACGGTCACCGAAGTCGGCGCCGTGGCACGAGCGGGGCTGGCTGCGCAACGTCCTGGTGAACACGAACTACTCGCCGCTGACGCCGCCGTGGAACCTGACGGGCTGGCCCGCCATGGCGGTCCCCTTCGGCACGCTGCCGTCCGGCGCCCCCGCCGCGGTGCAGCTGGTGGGCCTGCCGGGGCGGGAGGGCGAACTGCTGCGGCTGGCGGCGCAGTTGGAGGGTCTTCGTCCGTGGCGACGGACGGCTCCGCTCGACTGAGCGGACCGAGTGGGCCCGGCGTGGGCGTGCCTGGCGCACGCCCAGGCCGGGCGACCGCGAGCGGTCAGTCCACGCTGGGCAGGATGTGGGGCTCGGCGAGGTCGTCCTCGTAGCCCGCCAGGCGGATGGGGGCGGAGCGGGCCCACACGTCGAGGCTGCCGATCTCGCCGGGCCGACGGCCGGCCCGCTCCGGGCGTTCCTTGGGACGTTGCTCGCGATTCGTCTTCTCCGGTGTCACCGCGCACTCCTTATGTGTCGGGTCACCCTCGGGGCGTGCCGGCCAGTCTGCGGTCCGGCGCCTGACGCTCCCTCGGGGCTGGCTCAAGTCGGTCGAGGACGCGGTGGCGCCGGCAACTTCTTGGAGGGCGAGCCGTTGTGAAGCGGCCTGTCCCATGACGGACCGTGGGTGTGGGTGGCACTCCGTACTGCTGTCCGTCCGCTACACATTAACCAAATGAGCGGGTGGCCGCTCGATAGGGCTGAAAATTTGGGGTAACCATGGCAAGTCACCCGTATGTCACCGCAGGTGAATTGAACCTTTTTCCACCCTGATACACCTTCTGTGTTCACCCGTCCGGGGGATATTGCTGGGCGTGGCGGTCCAACGAGGCGACGCATTCGCCCGTGAGTTCGCCGCGCAGTTCAAGTGCCGTTCGTCCGGTCGCAAGCACGCCATGGTCTGCTGGCGTCCGGCAACGGCGGTCTCGCGGAAGGACTGGCGCATGGAGCTGCGCAGCGTCGAGGAGCTGATGGACCTGCTGTACGCCTGCCGGGGCGTGCGGGACACCCCGGAGCGCGGTGCGCCCGGCATCGACCTGCACGATCACGCGCTCCGGACGGCCGCACTGCTGCGCCGCAGCCGCCCCGCCGACAAGGAGCTCCAGCTCACCGGGCTCGTCCACCCGATCGGCCACCTGCTGTGCCCCGCCGACGGGGCCGGCCGGCCGGAACGGGCCGCCGACGCCGTACGCCCGCTGCTCGGCGCCCGGGTCTCCCGTCTCGTCGGGCTGCACCCCTGGGACGGGCCGACGGCCGACGACGATCTGCTCAGCCTGCGCCAGGCCGACGAGGACGGCCGGGCGGCCGGGCCGGACGCGGGCGTGCTGGAGGACTGGCGCACCGTGCTGGAACTGGTGGCGGCACGGAACTCGCGCCTCGGGGCTGTCGACTGACGGTCCGTCATGAGACGGTACGCCGATGACGTCGTCGTACGGGTTGCGGGGCAGGGCCGCCGTCGTCACGGGGGCCACGCGCGGGATCGGCCGGGCGGTGGCACAGGCGCTCGCCGCCGCGGGGGCGCGGGTGTGCGTCAGCGCGCGGGATCCCGCCGCGGTGCGCCGCGCGGCCGCGGAGCTGGGCGGTGTCGGACTGGCCGGCGACGTCGGGGATCCGGCCCATCCCCGGGAGCTGACGGAGCTGTGCCTGGCGGCGTTCGGCCGGCTGGACGTGCTGGTGAACAACGCGGCGACCAACCAGCCCCTCGGGCCGCTCATGGACGCCGATCCCGGCGCCTGGCGGCAGGCGTTCACGGTGAACGTCGAGGCGCCGCTGCGGCTGGTGCAGTGCGCGTGGCGGGGCTGGATGCGCGAGCACGGCGGCGCGGTCGTCAACGTCTGCACGGAGGGCGCGGGACACGTGGGCCCCGGCGTCGGCGCCTACGGCACCAGCAAGGCGGCCCTCCTCCACCTCACCGGGCAGCTCGCCGGCGAGCTGGGCCCGTCCGTGCGGGTGAACTCCGTCTCCCCCGGACTGGTACGGACCGAGATGGCCCGCTTCGTGTGGGAGCCGGGAGAACGGGACCTGGCGGCGGCCCTGCCGCTGGGCCGGATCGGGGAACCGGAGGACGTGGCACGGGCGGTGGTCTGGCTGTGCTCCGACGACGCGCAGTGGATCACGGGCGCGGACCTGCTGGTGGACGGCGGCACGCGCGTGCGCCGGGCGCACGTCGCCGCCGACCGGGCGCGGGGAACCGTGCGGCCGCCCCACGCCCCCCGCCCGGCCGGCGGGCCGGAACGGCCCTACCACTTGCCCGGCGCGTAGTCCTTCAGGAAGACCCCGTACAGATCCACGCCCTGCTCGCCGCGCACGATCGGGTCGTAGACGCGGGCCGCGCCGTCGACCAGGTCGAGCGGGGCGTGGAAGCCCTCCTCGGCGAGGCGCAGCTTGTCGTAGTGCGGGCGCTCGTCGGTGATCCAGCCGGTGTCGACCGAGGTCATGAGGATGCCGTCGGTCTGGAACATCTCCTGGCCGCTGGTCCGCGTCACCATGTTCATCGCGGCCTTGGCGGCGTTGGTGTTCGGGTGGCCTGCGCCCTTGTAGCCACGGCCGAAGACGCCCTCCATCGCCGAGACGTTGACGATGTACGCACGGCCGCTGGTCGCCTTCCTGGCGGCGTCGGCCATGACCGGGCGGAGCTTGCTGATCAGGATGAACGGCGCCGTGTAGTTGCACAGCTGGGTCTCGAGCAGCTCCACCGGGGAGATCTGCTCGATGGTCTGCACCCAGGTGTTGGTGTCGACGACGTCGGGGACCAGGCCGCCCGCGTCGATGGCGGTGCCGTCGAGGTGCCGGGCGACGCTGGCGTTGCCCGCGACCAGGGCGAGGTCGGCGACCTTCTGCGCGTCCAGGCTGCTCGCCCCGAGGGGCAGGGCCGCGAGGCCGTCGACCGCGCCGGAGTTGAAGGCGCCGATGACGTGGTGGGCGGGCAGCTCGCCGGCGGGCAGCGGGGCGCTCTCGCCGCCGACCAGGGCGGCGTAGGCGGAGGGCAGGCGGCGTACGGTCTGCGTCGCGTTGTTGACGAGGATGTCCAGCGGGCCCGCCTCGGCGACCCGGTCGGCGAGGGCCACGGCCTGCGCCGGGTCACGCAGGTCGATGCCGACGACCTCCAGCCGGTGCATCCAGTCCCCCGAGTCGTCCATCGCCTTGAACCGGCGGATGGCGTCCTTGGGGAAGCGGGTCGTGATCGTCGTGTGCGCCCCGTCCCGCAGCAGCCGCAGCGCGATGTACATGCCGATCTTGGCGCGGCCGCCGGTGAGCAGCGCGCGCTTGCCGGTGAGGTCGGCGCGCACGTCGCGCTTGTCGCGGTTCAGGCGGGCGCACTCGGGACAGAGCTGGTGGTAGAAGTAGTCGACTTCCACGTACCGGGTCTTGCAGGTGTAGCAGGAGCGCGGGCGCTGGAGTATCCCGGCGATCCGGCCCTCCTCCGTGACCGAGGACGGCAGGAGGCCCTCGGTCTCGTCGTCGATGCGCTGGGCGGAGCCGGTCGCGGTGGCTTCGGTGACCGCTTTGTCGTGGGCGGTCTTGGCGGCCCGGCGGTCCTGGCGGCGGCGCTGCTTCACGGTGCGGTAGACGCCGGCGGTGGCCCGGCGCACGGCGATCGCGTCGGGGTGGTCGACGTCCAGCTTGTCGAGTTCGTCCAGCACGGCGAGGCAGACGGCGAGCCGCTCCGGGTCGATGCCGGGCCCGTACACGACCTCGTCCACGACCTCCTCCGTGACCGCCGTCGAGCCGTCCTCTGTCACCGTCATCGCGCTGCCGCTTCCCTGATCACCCGTGCGGCGCTCCGACCGAGTCCGCTCTCGAAGGACGAATTTTACGGAGCGCCGGGCCGCTCCTCCAAACCCGTTCCCGTCAAGAGCCGCAGGCCGTGATGAGCGTCTCCACCTCGGCGGTCAGGGCGTCGGCGAACCGGTCGAGGTCGGGGACCGCCTCGGCGTCGGCGACGAGCCCGTAGTGGATCCGGCCGCGGTAGGTGGACACGGCGACGGCGAGGGCCTGGCCGCGGGCGAGCGGGGCGTAGGGGAAGACCTCGGTCACCGGGTTCCCGCCCAGCTTCAGGCCGAAGCTGGGCAGGGGCACGCTGGTGACGAGGATGTCGAACCAGAGCCGGGCGGCCTGGCCCACCAGCGGGCCGCCGAGCCGGTGGCCGAGGGCCGGGACGTGGTCGGCGAGCAGGGCGACGGCGCCGGCGCCCCGGCCGGGGCCCGCGTCCTTGTTGCGGTCCATGGCGGCGCGGACCGTGTCGAGACGGCGCAACGGGTCCGGATCGTCGACGGGAAGCCGCATCAGATAGCCGGAGAGCCGGTTTCCCTGGGGGTGGGCGGTGCGCGGGCGGCGCTGGGAGACCGGGATGAGCGCGCGCGGCACGACGCCCTCGCTGCCGTCGCCGCGCTCGTCGAGCCAGCGGCGCAGGGCGCCCGCGACCAGCGCGATCAGCACGTCGTTGACGGTGCCGCCGGCGACCTTGCGGATCCGGTGCACGTCGTCGAGGTCGATGACGACGCCGGCGGTGCGGCGGGTGCCGGTGGACGCGGCGGTGAGCGCGGGGGTGGGGCGCATGCCCAGGGTGTGCACGGCGACGGAGGCGCCGATGTCGAGGGCGCGGCCCACGTCGGAGACGGCTCCGCGCAGCAGGCCGGGCAGGCTGCGCACGTCGGGCAGGAGGCCGCGGGGCGGTTCGGCGGGGCGGGGCCGGGGCGCGGGCAGATCCATGGGGTCGAGGACGGCCGCCGCCAGGGTCAGGGCGCGCAGCCCGTCGGCGAGGGCGTGGTGGAACTTGAAGAGCACGGCGAAGTGGTCGCCGTCCTCGTCGGGCAGGACGTGCGCCTCCCAGGGCGGGCGGCCACGCTCCAGCGGGCGCTCCATGAGCCGCCCGGCCTCGGCCTGGAAGTCGGCGGCGGGTGCGTGCAGCGTGACGTGGTGCAGGGGGTCGAAGTCGGGGTCCGCCTCCCGGGTCGCGCCGCCGAAGGAGAGCGAGCGGCGCAGGTCGAAACGTTCCGAGCGGTCGAACGGGCGCCACAGGTCCCGGATCCGCATGCGCAGTCCGGGAACGGCGGCGGCGCGGGCCGCGAGCAGGTCGGCGGCGTGGGCGCCCGCGGTGGGCGACTGCGCCGTGAAGACGCCGAGCGCACCGAGGTGCATGGGGTGCTCGGCCGACTCGAGGTTCCAGAAGGCCAGGTCGAGGGGGGCCAGCAGATCGTCAGCAGTCAAGGGCTTGCCTCGCGTCGGCTAAGAGTGGAGGCCATCAGTCAAGCGCGCCCGGGCGATTACGGTCAAGTACGATCAAGCTACACACAGTTAACAGCGCATTAAGTTCAGGACACCCGCTGGCCCTTTCCCAGGGCTATCACGCCGCCCTTGGACACCGTGTACAGCTCCGCGTCACGCTCCGGGTTCACGCCGATGGTCGCACCCGGAGGGACCTCCACGTTCTTGTCGAGCACCGCCCCGCGCACGACCGCACCCCGTCCGACGTGCACGTTGTCGTGCAGGATCGAGCCCTGCACGACCGCCCCCGGGTCGACCACCACGCCCGGCGACAGCACCGAGCGGGTGACCTGTCCGCGGATCAGGCACCCCGAACTGATGATCGACTCACCGGCGATGCCGCCCGCGTTGAAACGCGCCGGGGAGAGCTGACCCGAGTGGGTGTAGATGGGCCAGCTGCGGTTGTACAGGTTGAAGGCGGGCCGCTCGGCGATCAGGTCCATATGGGCGTCGTAGTACGCGTCGAGCGTGCCGACGTCCCGCCAGTAGCCCTGGTCCCGGGTGGTCTCGCCGGGCACGTGGTTGTCGTGGAAGTCGTACAGCTGGGCCTCGCCGCGCTGGGTGAGCTGGGGCAGGATCGAGCCGCCCATGTCGTGGACGGAGGTCTCGTCCTCGGCGTCCCGCTGGAGCGCCTCGATGAGCGCCTTGGTGGTGAAGAGGTAGTTGCCCATCGACGCGAACACGGAATCCGGGTCGTCGGCGAGCCCCGGCGGGTCGGCCGGCTTCTCCAGGAAACGCTCGACCGTCAGGCCGTCCGAGCCCGGGGTGATCACCCCGAAGGAGGAGGACTCGCCGCGCGGGACCCGGATCCCGGCCACGGTCACGCCCGCGCCGCTGTCGATGTGCTGCGTGAGCATCTGGCGCGGATCCATGCGGTAGACGTGGTCGGCGCCGAACACGGCCACGTACTCGGGCCGTTCGTCGTAGATGAGGTTCAGCGACTGCAGGATCGCGTCGGCGCTGCCGAGGTACCAGCGCGGGCCCAGCCGCTGCTGGGCCGGGACCGGGGTGATGTAGTTGCCGAGCAGGCTCGACATCCGCCAGGTGGTGGTGATGTGCCGGTCCAGCGAGTGCGACTTGTACTGCGTCAGGACGCAGATGCGCAGGATGTCGGCGTTGACGAGGTTGGACAGCACGAAGTCGACGAGCCGGTACGTGCCGCCGAACGTGACCGCTGGTTTGGCGCGGTCGGCCGTGAGAGGCATCAGGCGTTTGCCCTCACCGCCCGCCAGCACGATCCCGAGCACCGAAGGCCCACCACGACGCATGGCCGCTCCCCTCACCCTGGTTGAAACCATGGTTGCCCCCGGCCGGGGGAACTAAGCCTGTTTGACGATCTCCTCGTACAGCCCGACCGTCCGCCGGGCCACCGCGTCCCAGCCGAACTCCCCCACCGCGCGCGCCCGCCCGGCCTCGCCCATCCGGCGGCCGGCCGCCGGGTCGCCGAGGACCGCGTCCAGCGCCCGCGCGAGGCCCGCCTCGAAGTCGTCGTCCACCGCGACGAGCGTCCCGGTCACCCCGTCCTCGACGACCTCGGGGATGCCGCCGACCCGGGAGGCCACCACGGGGGTCCCGCAGGCCATCGCCTCCAGGTTGACGATGCCGAGCGGTTCGTACACCGAAGGGCAGACGAACACGGCGGCGTGCGTGAGGAGTTGGATCACCTCGGGGCGCGGCAGCATCTTCGGGATCCAGTGCACGCCGTCACGGGCCCGGCTGAGCCCGGCGAACAGGTCGCGGAACTCCTGGTCGATCTCGGGGGTGTCGGGCGCTCCGGCGCAGAGCACGACCTGCGCCGCCGGGTCGATGTCCCGGACGGCGCGCAGCAGACGGGGCACGCCCTTCTGCCGGGTGATGCGGCCGACGAACAGCAC
This sequence comes from Streptomyces sp. 3330, assembly GCF_031456635.1. Taxonomy (NCBI): domain Bacteria; kingdom Bacillati; phylum Actinomycetota; class Actinomycetes; order Kitasatosporales; family Streptomycetaceae; genus Streptomyces; species Streptomyces sp. 3330. Next base: position 107,177 of record NZ_JAVDVA010000014.1, on the reverse strand, counting down.
GAACGGCCGGTCCGGGTCGAGGCCGATCCGGGTCAGGGCGTCGGTGCCGTGATCGGGACGGTAGAGGGTGGTGTCGATGCCGTTGTGGACGACGTGGACCCGGTCCGGGGCGAGCGTGGGGTAGCAGGCGAGGATGTCCTCGCGCATCGCCCCGGAGACGGCGATCACCGCGTCGGCGGCCTCCACCGCGGTCCGCTCGGCCCAGCTCGACAGGGCGTATCCGCCGCCGAGTTGCTCCGCCTTCCAGGGCCGCAGGGGCTCCAGCGAGTGCGCGGTCACCACGTGCGGGACGCCGTACAGCTCCTTGGCGAGGTGGCCGGCGAGGTTGGCGTACCAGGTGTGGGAGTGGACGAGCTCGCGGCCTTCGAGGGCCGCCGCCATGGCGAGGTCCACGGAGAAGGTGCGCAGCGCGTCGTTGGCGCCGTCCAGCGCGGACCAGGGGCGATGCCGCTGGACCCCCTCGGTGCGCCCCTCGCCCCAGCTGTGCACGTCGAGGTCGACCAGGCGGCGCAACTCGCGGGCCAGGAACTCCACATGGACGCCCGCCCCGCCGTACACGTCCGGGGGATACTCCCGGGTCAGCAGTCCCACTCGCACCCGGAACCCCCACTCTCGGCGATCAGCTCCCTTCATGGTCACCCAGACTCGGCGCGTGGGGAAGAGCGCGGGGGTCGTGTGAAGCAACAGTCGCCGCAGACGCCCCCGCCGGGCACCCGGTAGTACAGGCAGCAGCTGCGGCGGCGGAAGGCGGCGCCGGCCGATGTCCCGGTGTCCGCGAGGAGGGGGTGGGTGAACAGCTCCGCGGCGAGGACACGCGCGCGTGCGGCGACGTCGGGGCGGCCGTGCGCGCGGGCCCACAGGCCCAGCTGGCGGGCGGCTCCGGCCAGCGCCGATCCGGCGTTGCCCCGCAGCAGGCCCGGCGCCACCCGGTGGCGGGCGCGCAGCGCGGCGGAGAGGGGGCCGAGGTGGCCGTCGAGGACCGTCGCGGCCACGGTCGCCGCGTCCCCCGGCCGGCCCCGCACCTCTGTCAGCCACAGGTCGTCCGGGGCGGACCCGTCCGGGTCCCAGCGCAGCAGCCCAGGCGCGAGGTCGGGGACGCTCCCGTACAGGACGGCGCAGGCCAGCGTCACCGACCAGAGCCGGGCCGCGAGGCCCTGCTGCGCCACCGAGGCCCCGATCCGGTCCTCGGGGGCGTTCAGGGCCCGGGTCACCTTGCGGACCCGGAAGGCCAGCGGATCGCCGTGGGCGTCCGGCGTCGCGCTCCCGGGGACCGCCCGGTAGGCCAGGGCGAGGGTCGGCAGCGCCGCGGCGGGCCCCTGCGGGCCGCCGCGCGGTGTGCGCAGGGCGAAGAAGGGGCCGAGCGGGCGGAGTGCGGCGAGATCGGGGTCGAGGTCCACGACGTGCAGTAGTACCAAGGCCGTCAGGGGCCGTGCTCAGGGGGATCCCTGGTCCGTCACCCGCCTGAGGGAGGACGGCGGGCCTTCCGTACTCCATCGGTAGTAGGACTTATTGCGTGCTTAGGTACGACGACGGGAACAGATCGACAAGGCATCGTGTTGGTTATGGAAGCCGACCGTTCGCCGCGCCGGGCCCAGCGCCCCCGCCTCACGCAGAGGAGCTGCTCATGAGCGCCCTCGCGTTGTCCGTGGTCCTGTCGCTCGTCTCCGCTGTCGCGTACGCGGCGGGAGCGATCGTGCAGGAGCAGGTCGCGCTGTCCTCGCCCCACGAGGAGTACGCCCCGCTGCGGCGTCCGGGCTGGTGGGCCGCGGTGGCGCTGAACGGTCTCGGCGGACTCCTGCACGTGGTGGCGCTCGCCTACGGTCCCCTCAGCCTGGTCCAGCCGCTGGGCGCGCTGACCATCGTCTTCGCCCTGCCCATGGCCGCGCTGTTCGTCGGCCGCAGGGCCGGGGCGACGGCCTGGCGGGGCGCGATCATGGCGACGGTCGGTCTCGCCGGTCTGCTCTCCCTGGTGGGGGCCGCCGACGCGCAGTCCCTGAGCACCCCGCAGCGGGTCAGCGTGGCCGTGATCACCGCGGCCGCGGTCGTGACCCTCATGGTGGCCGGGCGGGCCGCCCACCGGCACCCGGCGGTCCGCAGCATGCTGCTGGCGACCGCGTCGGGCATCGCGTTCGGCATGTCGTCGGTGTTCACCAAGACCGTCGCGGTCGACTGGACCGGCGGCGTCTCGACGGCCGACGTCCCGTCGCTGGCTGTGATCGGCGTGCTCGCCACGTCCGGCATGCTGCTGTCGCAGGCCTCCTACCGGGGCGCGGGCCTCGCGGCCCCGCTGGCCACCCTCACGGTGGTCAACCCGGTGGTGGCGGCCGCGGTGGGCATCACGATGTTCGGCGAGACCTTCCGCCACGGCACCACGGGCACCGTGCTCGCCCTGAGCTGCGGCGTGGTGGCGGCGGGCGGACTCATCCTGCTCACGACGGAGCGTCTTCAGGGTGCTCGACCCGAGACGGCGGCGGCTGCTCTACCGGCCGCGCGGATCCCGGCGGACGGCGGCACGGCGGAGGCCTCGGCCACAGCCCCGGTGACGGGGAGGACCGGCGGTGCGACGGACGGCGTCCCGCTCCCCGGGCAGCCGAGCGCCTCTCCGGCGGAGGACGTGCGACCGGCGGAGGCGGAACTGGAGGACCTGCGGCTCGCGGAAGCGGCGCTGGAGGAGCTGCGGCTCCTGGACGCCGTGCGGTCGGCGCGGGCCCGGGAGGCCGAGCCGCGGGAGGAACGGCCGGTCCGGACGCCGAGCGCGGTCGACGGCGAGGAACGCCGCGAGGAGGACCCGCCCGGCGGGGACGTGCCTCCGTCGTTCTACACCCCGCTGTACGGAGGTCTGTACGTCCCGATGCCGGTCGTGGACCGGCATCGGGAGCGTGTCAAATCCTGACGCCGCCGGCCCGGAGGTACGCCACCGGGTCGACGTCCGTCCCGAATCCGGGCCCGGTCCGCACCTCGAAGTGCAGATGCGGGCCCGTGCTGTTGCCGGTGGAGCCGGAGCGCCCGATGCGCTGCCCGCCGCCCACCGACTGCCCGTCCCGTACGGAGATCGCCGACAGGTGGGCGTACTGCGAGTAACGGCCGTCGGCGTGCCGGATGATCACCTGGTACCCGAAGGAACCGGCCCAGCCCGCGCTCACCACCTCGCCGGACTTGACCGCCTTCACCGTGGTGCCGGTGGGCACGGGGAAGTCGACGCCGGTGTGGTAGCCCTTCGACCAGGACGAGCCCGTCGCGTGGTACGGCGTCCCGGTGGAGGCGCTGACGGGCGACACGAGGGAATGGCCGGTCGTGGCCTTGCCGTCGGTGTCCTTCTTCTTGGTGCTCTTGGCCGGTTTGCTCTCCTTGGCGCCCGTGGAGGTCTTCGGCTGCTGGGTCCGGGGCCCGGTGGCGCCCGGGGCCTTGGTCCCGCCGCCCGCCCGGCCGTCGAGACTGAGCCGCTGACCCGGCAGGATCAGGTCGGGGTCGCCGCCGATGGTCGTCCGGTTGGCCGCGTAGAGCCCGCGCCAGCCGCCCTTGACCTCCTCGGCGTCCGCGATGCCGGAGAGCGTGTCGCCGCGGACCACGGTGTACATCTCCGCGGTACCGGCGCGGGACTGGGGCGTGCTCTGCGGCCGTACGTCGTCCAGGGACGTCTTCGACGTCTTGGCCGTCTTGGGGGCCGCCTGCGAGGACGGCCGGGACGACGACCCGGAGGACTTCGCCGACGTGCCGTTCGGGTGGATGTCGGGGGCGTCGCCGCCCCGGCTCAGTCCGGCCCGCACCGAGCAGACCGGCCAGGCGCCCGGCCCCTGCCCGTCCAGCACCTTCTCGGCCACGGCGATCTGCTGGTCCTTGGTGGCCAGATCCGCACGGGGCGCGTACCGCGTGCCGCCGTAGGCCTCCCAGGTGGACTGCGTGAACTGGAGTCCGCCGTAGTAACCGTTGCCGGTGTTGATGTTCCAGTCGTTGGTCGATTCGCACGCGGCGACCTTGTTCCAGGTGTCCACGTCGGCCGCCTGGGCCGTTCCGGTGCCGATCAGCGGCAGCGCCATACCGGCACCACCCGCCGTGACGGTGAGTGAGGCCCGGTTGATCCTGTTCGGCTGATACCGGCGGTGCCGGCCGCGTACGGCCATGGAGATCCCCCTCGACATGCGTCAGGAGGGGCAAAAGTAAGGGCGGCGAACAGGCCATGACAAGGCGACAACCGGCCGCTCCGACGCGCGGGCGGACACCGGACGCCCCGGACGGGAATACGGCCGCCCGACCCGTCAAGATGGTCCGAGGACGACTGACCGAATGCACGGGCACACCCCTGGAGGAGCCAACCGTATGAGCACTTCAGCTCAGATCGGCGTCACGGGACTCGCGGTCATGGGCCGCAATCTCGCCCGCAACTTCGCACGCAACGGCTACACGGTCGCGCTGCACAACCGCACGGCGGCGCGCACCCACGCCCTGGTCGAGGAGTTCGGCCACGAGGGCGAGTTCATCGCCGCCGAGACCGCCAAGGAGTTCGTGGCGGCGCTGGAGCGGCCCCGCCGCCTGGTGATCATGGTGAAGGCCGGTGAGCCGACCGACGCGGTGATCCGGGAGTTCGCCCCGCTGCTCGAACCCGGCGACATGATCATCGACGGCGGCAACGCGCACTTCGCCGACACCCGCCGCCGCGAGCGCGAACTGCGCGAGCAGGACATCCACTTCGTCGGCGCGGGCATCTCCGGCGGCGAGGAGGGCGCGCTGCACGGCCCGAGCATCATGCCGGGCGGCTCCCCGGAGTCGTACGAGTCGCTGGGTCCGATGCTGGAGAAGATCTCGGCGAAGGCGTCGGACGGGGCGCCCTGCGTCACGCACATCGGCCCGGACGGCGCCGGCCACTTCGTGAAGATGGTCCACAACGGCATCGAGTACGCCGACATGCAACTGATCGGCGAGGCCTACCAGTTGCTGCGCGATGTGGCCGGCTACGAGCCCGCCCAGATCGCGGACATCTTCCGCACCTGGAACACCGGCCGCCTCGACTCCTACCTGATCGAGATCACCGCCGAGGTGCTGTCCCACGTGGACGCGGCGACGGGCCGGCCCTTCGTGGACGTGGTGGTCGACCAGGCGGAACAGAAGGGCACCGGCCGCTGGACCGTCCAGATCGCGCTCGACCTGGGCGTTCCGGTGTCGGGCATCGCCGAGGCCGTCTTCGCCCGCTCGCTGTCGGGGCACGCGAAGCTGCGCGAGGCCTCCCGCGACCTGGCGGGACCGACGGCGTCCGCGCTGGGCAAGGCGGAGGCCCAGGCCTTCGCCGACCGGGTGGAGCAGGCGCTGTACGCCTCGAAGATCGTGTCCTACACCCAGGGCTTCCACGAGATCGCCGCGGGCAGCGAGGAGTACGGCTGGGACATCGACCTCGGCGCCGTCTCCTCGATCTGGCGAGGTGGCTGCATCATCCGCGCGGCCTTCCTCGACCGGATCCGCGCCGCCTACGACAACCGGGCCGATCTGCCGAGCCTGCTGTCCGACGAGACCTTCGCCTCGGAGATCACGGCGGCACAGGACCCGTGGCGTGAGGTGCTGGTGTCCGCGACCCTCCAGGGCGTTCCGACGCCCGGCTTCGCGGCGGCCCTCGCGTACTACGACGCCCTGCGCGCGGAACGGCTGCCGGCGGCCCTCACACAGGGACAGCGGGACTTCTTCGGAGCGCACACCTACCGCCGGGTGGACCGCGAAGGCGCCTTCCACACCCTCTGGGGCGGCGACCGCTCGGAGACGGAGGGGTAGTCCCCGCGGGGGCAGGAGGGGCGCGGCACGGCGGGCGTCCGGGGGAGTATCCCCGGGGGGGGGGCGCCGCGGTGGGCATCCGGATGAGGCTGCCGGGGGGCCTGAAGGGCGCGCCGCGGCGGGCGTCGGGGGGAGCGTTCCAGGGGGTGCCGCGGTGGGCATCCGGATGAGGCTGCCGGGGGGCCTGAAGGGCGCGGCGCGGGTGGGCGTCCAGGGAAGCATCCCGGGGGGTGCCGCGGTGGCCGTCTGGATGAGCATCCCGGTGGATACCGCGACCAGCATCGCTCCGGATACCGCGAGCGGCGTCCCGGTGGGCGGCGGTCTCCCGTCGCCCACCGGCGCCCGTCAGGTCAGCGGCGGACCCGGTTCCGGGCTCGGGACCGGTTCAGGGCCCGGCGGGATCGGGGACGGCGCGGGGCCCGGGGGCGGGCCGGGCCGCGGCGGTGGCGTCGGGTCCGGCCCCGGCGGCGGCTCGGGTACGGGCACGGGGCTGGGGAACGGCTCCGGGGGCCCCGGTACCGGGCTCGGCGGCGGTCCGGGCTGAACGGGGTCCGGCTGAACGGGGTCGGGGTGGACAGGGTCGGGATGGACGGGGTCGGCGTACGGGTTCGTCATGCTGTCCTCCGGCCAGTTGCGGGGCTTGGCTCTGGACTCATCCCCCGCGTACCCGGGGCGGCCGCGGCCACTCACCCGGGTGGGCCCGTCCGGCCGCGCCCCGTCGACGAGCCGCCCGCGGGGAACGTCGCTCACCCGCGGGCCCGTCGCTCAGAAGCGGCCCGGGTGCGCGCGCAGCCAGTCCTTCGCGGCGCGCAGCAACTCGGGGTCGGCGGCCGGGGCCTCGTCGGGGTGACGCTCGGCCCACTTCACGACGTACGGGCACAGCGGCGCCACGGGGACGCCCTCGCGCGCGGAGGTGGCGTACAGCTCCCGGGCCAGCGACCCGGCGATGCCCTTGCCCTCGTGGGCCGGCTCCACGATGGTGTGCACCGGCACCAGGGCGGGCGCGGGCGACTCCAGGACGAAGTACTCGATGCGGCCCACGACTTCACCGCCGTCGCCGAGTGCCTCGAGGCGGCCCGCCGCCCGGTCGTCGCGGATCTCGATGTCGCTCATGGGCACTCCCGGTGCGGTGCGCTACGTGCGCTGGCTGCTGCGGTCAGACCGACACGGCTTGCGGGCTGCGCTCCTGGTCGGAGCCCGGTACCGGCTCCGACGGGTCCGCTCCGAGGGCCACGATCCGGTTGTCACGGTCCACGTGCACGACCCGCGGCTCCAGGACCCGCGCCTCGGCGTCGGTCACCTGAGCGTAACTGATGATGATCACCAGATCACCGGGGTGCACGAGATGGGCGGCGGCCCCGTTGATGCCGACGACACCCGAGCCGCGCTCCCCCTCGATGACGTACGTCTCGAGCCGCGCCCCGTTGGTGATGTCGACGATGTGGACGAGCTCCCCCGGCAGCAGATCGGCCGCGTCCAGCAGGTCGGCGTCGATGGTCACCGATCCCACGTAGTGCAGGTCGGCCTGGGTGACGGTGGCACGGTGGATCTTGGACTTGAACAGAGTACGCAGCACTTTGGACTCCTGTTTGACGGCTCCCTGCCTGCTTCGTGCGGGTCAAGGGCGGTCCCGACCTTACACCGACACCCCCGTGAGATATTTGTGAGGAACATCGCTCCGGTCAGGCGAGACGGCTCCCTACCTGGGCTCCCCCCTTCGCTCAGGCATCTGTTGGGGACGATCGCCCCAGAACGCGCGGGGACCCATGCTGACCGGATGCTGTCTTACCTGACGAGCTATCAGATATGCGGGAAACCTCTCTGCACACGGACGACGTCTGCCCACGCACCACCAAACTGTCGGGCATCGGCATCGCTCCGGTGCACGGAACACGGCCCCTTTGGCCATCAGCCGGTCGACGCTCGACCTACATCGGCATGTCTCCGGCTCGAAGACCTTCCACGACAACGTGTGCTGGGGCAAACAGACTTCCCGCCTCCGCGATCCGCGGAGAGCAAGCCGGCGGGAAGCCGTCACCTGGGGGCAGGCACGGAGGACCGTCCCGGTCCGGGCGAGGTGGTCGGGAATCCCCCGAACCATGCGCCGACGGGCAAGACGGCTCATGGCCACGGCTTCGTACGGCCGGCCGACGCCTGCCGGATGTCCGCGCCGGAGTTCACGTGCCGCTCGGTCTCCTGCGGGCCGTGCCAGTCCAGGCACATCACGGTGGCATCGTCTTCGAGCCGGCCGCCTGCAGCCTCACGGACGGCGGACGTCAACGTCAGCGCCGTCTCGCGCGGGTGGAGGTGCCGGGTCCGCTCCAGCAGGGCAGGCAGGTCGACCGTCCCCCCATGACGTTCGAGCATGCCGTCGGTGAGCATGAGCAGACGGTCACCGGGGCGCAGATCGACGTCCTGAACGCGGTAGGAGTGGCGCGCGGACTCGGACAGCCCGAAGGGTTGGTCCACCAGGCAGACGACCTCCTCCGCGGTCCCCTCACGCACGCGCAGCGGCCAGGGATGGCCGGCGTTGACCAGCTGGGCCCGCCCGGTGGTGAGGTTGACGCGCAGCAGCTGCCCGGTGGCGTGTCCCTGGCCGTGATCGGCCAGGGCCTGGTCGGCCCGGTGGGCCTGTTCGGCCAGACCGGCTCCCGTGCGACGGGCGCCGCGCAGGGCGGCCACCAGGACCGTGGCAGCCAGCGCGGCGGCGATGTCGTGGCCCATGGGGTCGGTCACCGACACGTGCAGGGTGTCGCGGTCCACGGTGAAGTCGAAGGTGTCGCCGCTGAGGTCTTCGGAGGGCTCCATGCTCCCGCACAGGGTGAACTGCGCGGCCTCGCACGACAGTGACGGGGGCAGCAACTGGTACTGGATCTCCGCTGCCAGCGTGGGGGGACGGGAGCGTTTGCCCCAGGTGTACAGGTCGGTGAAACGTCCGTTGGCGATCACTATGTAGGCCAGGGCGTGGGCTGCTTCCTTGACCCCTTCGAGGACGTCCTCACCGGCGTCGGCCGGCAGAAGCACCTCCAGCAGCCCGATCGCGTCTCCCCGGTTGGTGACGGGCACGATCACCCGCTGTCCCTGGCTGCTCGCCTCCTGGTACAGCCGCTGGGTGCAGACCACCTCCTCGTAGGCGCTGCCGAACAGGGGAATCCGCTCCGCTTCCCGCCCGCCGTCGACCGCCCCTGCGGTGGACAGCCGCACGACCGTCTTTCCCGTCAGGTCGACGATGAGAAAAGAGATCTTCGTGGCCTCGAAACGCCGCCGCAAGTGCTCGGCGACCACATCGACGGCACCCACGGGTGCCGCCGTCTCCGCGGCCGTCAGCAGCCCGGGGAGATCACTCTGTCCACTGCTCACGGCCGTGGTCCCTTCCACAAGCCCCTCCTCCAGCTTGGGAACCTCCACGGTGAGCGTCAATCTGTGAGCGGTCACGGCAGCTCACGCGCGCACCCCCTCACGGCTCATCCCGCACGCGGCGTCTGTCATCACCTGGGCAGCCATCAGCGGCACCCCCCCTGGAGTGGACCGTTCCTCCCCCCCCCCCCGGCCGGCAACGGCGGAGCCCCCGAACGGCCGGCGGCACACCGGGGCCGTTCGGCCCAAGCGGCAGCCGCGCGCGACGAGGGATGCTGGGCGTACGGCGGGTCCGCGACCGGTACCGCGACCCGCGCCCCCCGCTCGAAGTGACAGCGCGGCTCTCACGGCGGCCCAGGCGCATGGACAGCGTGCCGGCGCCCCGCGGCTCACGCACCGCCGCTCCATCCCCGTCCCCGGGACCTCGCGCGGCAACGACGTGGTCCTCCTCCTGAGGAGCAGCACATGGGAGTCATGATCTTCATCCTGGTCGTCGTCGCGGTTCTTGTCGCCGTGGTGCTGGCGATGGCCGTGAAAATCGTCAAGCAGTACGAGCAGGGAGTGCTGTTCCGATTCGGCCGCCTGGCGGGCACCCGGAATCCGGGGCTGCGGCTCATCATCCCCTTCGTCGACGTCCTGCACCGGGTGTCGCTGCGGATCGTCACCATGCCCATCCAGTCCCAGGGCATCATCACCCGGGACAACGTGAGCGTGGACGTGTCGGCGGTCGCCTATTTCCGGGTGGTCGACGCGGTGAAGTCGGTCATCGCGGTCGAGAACGTGAACGCGGCCATCAACCAGATCGCCCAGACCACCCTGCGCAAGGTCGTCGGGCAGCACACCCTCGACGAGACGCTCTCCGAGACCGACCGCATCAACCTCGACATCCGCGAGATCCTCGACGTCGCCACCGTCGAATGGGGCGTGGAGGTCACCCTGGTCGAACTCAAGGACATCCAACTGCCCGACAGCATGAAGCGGGCGATGGCCCGCCAGGCCGAGGCCGAGCGGGAGAAGCGAGCGAAGATCATCAACGCGCAGGGCGAGTCCCTGGCCGCCGCCGCGCTCGGCGAAGCCTCCGACACCATGATGGCCCACCCGCTGGCCCTCCAGCTGCGCAACCTGCAGAGCCTGGTGGAGATCGCCGTGGACAAGAACAGCACGGTCGTCTTCCCCGCCCCCCTCATGAGCACCATCGGCGAACTCGGCGCCTTCCTCGCCCGGGAGACGGCATCGGCCGCCACCCAGGCGCTGCCCACCGACCTCACCAAGCCGATACCCGCCCCCGCACCGAACGGCGTGCCCGAGACCGTGTGACCGTCGTACTCGCAGAGGGGCTGCCCGGCCACGCATCACGGCCGGGCGGCTCCTCTGCGACCGTCGACCCGTGGGCGAACGAACGCGCCGAACGACTGCCGGTACGAGGCGACAGGCACCGCCGGCGGCGGCGCGGCGACGGCCGGGGTCACCGGCCGGGTGGACCCCAGGCCTCGCGCAGAAGGGCAGCCAGGACGAGGACGATCGCCGCGGCGCCGTACGCCACCGACGCCGTCGCGTCCAGGAATGGGGTCGCGTCGCAGATGAGGTCGGCTGCACGTGCGGGCCGACGAGGCCCCTCGGGGGCGGGGGGACCTCTGGGGAAATGGCGTACGACCGCCGCCGGGCCGGAATCTGCGCACCGCGACCCGCTGGACGCCCTGGACACGGCCCGGGGCGGCGCAGCCTTGTCCGGGGAGACAGGCGTCTGCGTGTCCCTGGCCCGGCCCTCGCAGCCCCTGGCCAGGGACATTCCCACGTCCGCAGGCTTCCGCCCGGTGCGGGGCGGGCGTTCCGTGGTGACGTGCTGACCCGACAGGGACGGAGTTCGTGGGGAGTAGGCTGCAGTCACCGAGGGCATGACGTGCGCCGGTTCCGTGCCGACGCCGTTTTCGGCGAACAGCGATGCCGGGCCGGTGGACCATGCCCGGAGGCGGGTTCACCTCATGGAACCGACTGCTGATCAATCCGCGACGAACGCGAGGAGTCTCTCCCCCTCGTCGCCGCCGGTCCGGCTTTCGCTGGCGCCGTACCAAGCCGTCCTGGGCGGATGCGACGGCGCGTGGTGGCCGTACTCCTACCGTCTCGTCGACGAACTGGCCGTTCTGGTGGTAGCTATGGACGGGGTGGGCGTCATCACCAGGGTCCTTCTGGGGATCGAGCCGTGGCCGGACCTCCCGCACCGGATCTCCGTCCGTGGGCACTCCGTCACCGCAGGGTGGTTGACGTCCGGTCAGGAGAAGAACGTGATCGTGCTCTGCTCCTATCTCGAAGGGTTCCGAAGCTTGCTCGTCATTCCGCCCGCGATGCCGACCGACGCTGCCGTCCGGCTGATGAACTCGCCCGTTCCGGTCGACGGCAGCCGCAGCGCCACGGAACTGCTGGCGATCGCGACGGCTCGCTCCGAAGTGGTACTCGTCGGCGATCCGCTGTGAGCCGGTCGCCCGGAGACGCCGGGCCTTGCCGCAAGGCAGGGTCCACCGTCGTCAGGATCACCCGACTCACGCGGTCGCCGACGGCATGCGCTCCGCGATCGTCCGGGTCGCCGCATCCCCCGTTTCGCTCATGGAGAGGTGCCGGTTCACTCGGGGTCTCCGGCGGCGGCGATGCCGGACGGCAGTCGTCCGACGCCGGAGTGCACCAGTCCGTCCGCAGGAGGGGACCCGCGGAGGCTGCATGGTGGAGCCGCTGGCCATCGCTCACGGGGCGTCCGTCGAAAGGTCCTCGTCCCGGTCGGTCGCCAGTGCGGCCGGCAGCGGCAGCCCGTACTTGTCGCACAGGAATCGGGTCTGGCTGTACCGCTGGGCGTCGGCGGCCACTCTGCCGAGGACCGCGGAATTCATCCCGGCGCCGATGAGGACGCCCACGAACGGCACGACCTTGGCGACGTTCTTCACCGGCACCCTGGAGCCGGCCGGGCCCAGCTGCTGCATCAGCTTCTCGAGGGCGGCCAGGAGGCGGTGGTCCTGACGGAGCTTCTGTGACCAGTTCACGCGCCCTTTGACCGCGTTCGCCGCTCGTGCCGTCTCACGCAACGGCTTGGCCTTGGCCGCCTGCGCCATGAATGACCGCTGTACCAGGCGTTGGATGAAGTCCAGTTCCTTGGGGTCTTTGGCGTCGTAGCCGTAGGAGTACGCGATGCGCGACGCGATCGACGTGCTCAGGACCTGGACGACGAGGATGTCCGCTGTCATCGCGACAGGGATACCGGCGACGGGAACCATCGCCAGCAGGCCCATGGCACCGCCCTCGAACGCGCCGGCGGTGCGCCACCTCAAGGTGTTGCGGGACAGCAGCCTGTCGCAGACCTTGAGGTCCTGCTGCCTCAGTTCGGTGAAGCTGTCGAGGCCGAAGCCTTGCTTGCGGGCGAGATTCTCGACGTTCTTCGGGTCGTTGAGTTCCATGGCCCAGTCGTTGACCAGCTCGAGCATCGCCGCCGCGCCTGCGAGCGCCGGTCGCATGGCCTTGTCGGCGACAGCGTCGCCTGCGCGACGGATCGGTTCCGCGACCGCCTCCGGCACCGCCTCAGTGACCCGTCTCGCCGCGTTTCCCGCGGCCTCACCGGTACGACCGAGCGCGGTACTCGCCCAATTCGGCAGACCACGGCGGTTGTTGCGTCGCTGCCAGTGCTCGTTGAGCGTGTCCCACACCTGCCCCTCGTACTCGCTCATCGGGGTTGCACCGTCGACGAGCGGGTCGGTGTAGATGCTCATGAGGATTCTCCACTTCGAAGGTGACCGCGGGGTCCCCGATGCCTGCCAGCCGACATCGGGGCGAAGCGCAGTGCGGGGACGGACGAAGTCAACCGCACAAAACACCTTCGGATCACCGAAAATCCACATTCCCTACGAGCTGAGTCGACCGACGCCGCCCGCTACGGCGACCGAGCACACGCCCGGCAACTTCTCCCGCCGCGCAGTCCCCTGTCAGGCCTGTACCCGAGCCGACTCCCGCGCTGAACCGCCGGCGAGTTCCACCAGTTTCGCCCGCGTCTCCGAGTCGGTCGAGCAGACGACCGTGCCGACCATGCCCCGGGTCAGCAGCACCTTGTAGGTGTTGCGGATCAGACGGTCCACGTCGGCGTCGGAGGTGGAACGCCTGAACACCGGATCCTTGGAAGCCTTGCGGTCGGTGACCCAGCGGTCACCGCGCCACAGCAGATCGGGGCCGATGATGACGCCGGACCAGTCGTACTCGAAGCCCTGGGCGGTGTAGACGCACCCGACCTGGCCGAAGCCGGCCGGGTCGGTGGCCCACAGGGCAGCCGGAGGCGCTCCGGAGACGGAGCGGTCGCCGCGCAGGTTCCAGGGGCGGGCCCAGTCGCCGATGACGACGTCGGGCGGCAGCGGCTCGCCGGGCCTCGGCTCCGGCGACCAGCGCCAGCAGTAACCGGCGGACATGCGCGCGCCGTAGCCCTGGGCTCGCCTCGCCTCCAGGAACGCCTCCATCTCCCGAGGGCTCTCGGCCACCCGCAGCTGCATGCGGCCGTCGGGCTCCCAGGCGACCGGTCCACCGGGCTCCAGACCGAGGAGTCGGACCACCCAGCGCAGGTAGGCGTCACTGCCACCGCAGCGGAACTGGCTGTCCAGGGGGACGACGTGGCACGGGATGTCCCGCTTCGCCGCGGCCTCCTTGATCTCGGCGACGGTGCCCATCTCACCGGGACGCACGACCTGGTGCTCGTCGAGGAAGAAGACGGGCACATAGGCGACGTCCAGGAGTTCGTCCACCTGGGCCCTGCCGGTCCGGTGCTCGGCGCGGGTGTAGCGGTTGGCCGAGGTCTCCCGGATGCGGTGGGCCTCGTCGCAGATGAGAGCGCCCAGGCTGTTCTTCTCGGCGTTCATGAAGCTGTTGAAGTACTTGAAGAGATCCTGGACTTCCCGTTTGCGGGCCCCGGCGATCTTCCGCATCGTCTTGGTGAAGGACTGGGAGCCGGTGGCGTGCAGTGCCGGTACGCCGCGGCGATACAGCTCTCCGAGGAGCTGGAGGGCGATCACGCTCTTACCGGTGCCGGGGCCTCCTGTGACGATGACGACTTCCTTGCGGTCGGCGTTCTTCGCCTTCTGTACCGCGTTGAGCACCATCCGGTACGCGACCTGCTGCTCGTCGAGAAGCACGAACTGCGTGCGTTCCCGCACTTCTTCGGCGGCGACGGACATCAACTGCTTCGACGGTACGGCGACCCCCGCGCACAGTTCGTCCGCCGCCTCGGCCCCCGGGCGCTCGTCGCTCAGCCTCGAACGGAGATGATCGAGAAAGGCGCCCCGGCGCTCCCCGGTGAAGAGCAGGCCGTGGCCATCACGCTCGATCTCCCTCAGCCCGGTCACACCGAACTCGGTGGCGTTGTGCAGGAACGCCACCCCGTTGACCCGGTGGCCGTGGTCGGCCACCGCACCGTTGAAGTTGACGAGGTACTCGCAGTAGCGGCGTACCTGCTCGATCGGGTTGAGGACCGGGTGGGCGTAGGCGTCGACATGGCAGAGGGTGGGGTCGTCCTCGTGGGGAAGGGCTTGGCTCCACTGCTTCAGTTCCACCACGACATACGACGGCTCCCCCGTGACCGGATGGATACCGGCGAGGACGACGTCGGCGCGCTTGCTGTTCAGCGGAAGCGCGTACTCCAGCATGACCTCCACATCGCCCAGGCCCGCGTCGTGGAGCGCGGCGGCGAGCACGGGGATGCTGCGCTCCCAGGAGCGCACCTCCGAGGTACCGGGCCGGTAGCCGTGCATGTGGACGAAATTGTCGGTGAGGTGCAGGAACAGTGAACCGTCGAGCGCCATGACGGCGACCGTTTTCGCGGACGCGCGGAACAACAAGGACTTCCCCCGGGCAGCACGAAGAGACTCGTGCGGGTGGGGGCGTGTCCTTCGAAACTCCACCAGGGTGGAGCGGAAGCCCGTCGGGCCGCGCTGACAACCAGTCGAGGGTACCCGGCAGCACTGACAACCCTTGGCGGAGGGCGTACTCGGCGTCGTACGGCTGGGCCATCACGTCGACCGGTGCCATGCCGCCGGGCCAGTGGCCGCTGCAGACACACCTGCAGTCGACCGTCGTCGGGATCTGGGAATTGCCCTATGTCGGGGGCCCGGCAAGCCCCCGGCGGGCGTCGTAGTGGGTGGGCGGTGCCGGGAGACCGATCGGAACCCCTCGGCGGTGCCCGCCGTTCAGGGGGCGGCGATCCAGCGTCGGACGGCCTCGTTGACGGTGTCGTCGAGGGTGCTCAACGCCTCCACGGCGTGCAGGTCCCCTGGCGCGGGGGCGACTCCCGCTCGGATCAGCGCCGCGTGCAGTTCCAGGCGGCGCAGGTCGGCCGGGGCGATCGCCGAGGGCAGCGACCGGCTCGGCTCGGGAGCAGGCCACGGCTCCTCGGCCGCGCGTCCCTGGGGCGGCACGCGCCAGTCCTCGTCCCCCCACTGCTCTCCGGATTCCGTGCCGCTCAGGGTCGTCTGCGCGTCGAAGCCGACGCGGTAGGGGTCCAGGATCAACTCAGGCACGGTCACAGCGGTCGGAGAGTACTTCCACTCCTGCATACAACCTCCAGCCATGGGCGTTCACTTGGTGTCCAGGAGTGGTCCGGCCCGGTCGGCAGTTGCAGGACGGGAGGCGAACCACCCGAACGCCCCCAAACCCATCTCTTCACACCACCGCGCCTTGCCTTCCGGCAGAACCCCCAGGATTCCTGTGTCCTCCGCCGGCAGCGCGGATCGTCGGCTCCAAGGCGCGGCACACCAATCGGGCCGGCCGGGACGTCCGTCTATGTGGTGTCCAGGTCTGCCTGCAGAAGGTGGTGGTCCGAGTAACGGCTCGGATGCACCCGGTGCTCGAGCGGGACGATGCCTCGCAGGAAGATGTAGTCGAACTTGCTCTGCCAGTCGGTGGTCGGCTTGCACGCGTCGATGAGCGAGGGACCGCACCGGGGGTCCACGTCCGCTGCCAGTTTCCATATCCGGGAGAGTTCGGAAGCCGTCGGCACGGCGTTGAAGTCGCCGAGAACGATCGCGCGCTTGTGCCGGGTGATCTCAGCGGCGAGTACGCGGGTCTGGTCGGCCCGGACGTCTTCTTGACGTCGTTCGGCGAGGTGCGTGTTGAAGACGCGCAGGCGTTCGCCGCCCACGGTGGTGGTGACCGCCATGTACCCGCGGTCCTCGGATCCGCCGTCGGGATACTCCACGCTGACGGGGTCCGTCATGGGTGCCGCCGAGAGAATCGCCTCACCGTAGGCCCCGGGATTCCACGGCACTCCCCCGCAACGGCCCCAACTCTGAAGAACCGTCCCGTACTCGACGTGGTAGACGAGCCCGTGGCGACTCTCCAGATCGTCCCGGATCTTCTCGACGTCCCGCACGCACGCCTCCTGCAGGCCGATGACCTGGGGTGCGTACGCGGCGATCTCCGCCGCCTGGTCGACGCTGCTCTCCTCGCAGGGGTTGCAGATGTTCCACGTCATGACGCGGTTCGGAACGACGTCCCCGGCGGCTTCGGCGGGCACCGACGTGCCGGAGGGGGGCCCGCTCGGCGCTCTGGAGCCCACGAGCACTACGCAGGTCACGATCAGGGCGCCGGTGAACACACGCATGCCCCTACCGAGCACCATCGCCTCCTCACACGGAAAGTCCTTGGCATCCGACGTCTCCACCTACGAGGTTATGGGACGCGGCTGTCAGCCACACAAGCACGACGCCGCATCTCATCATGCTCGGACGCGCCCAGGCTCTCGCCGATCCAGCGCTTTCGGGCGGGTCGATGAACACCGTGCTCGCGCCCGCCTCGCTGCCCGCACGGCACCGGCGGTCCCCTCATCCCCCGCCTCGACCGTAGAGCCGTACCCGCCTACCTGGCACGCATCGCTCATTCGTCACCGGTTGCGTTCCAACTCGGCCAATCGCGACGCGAGTTATGACTGAAAACACCAGTAACTCCGGCACAACCATCCGAAGGGTCAGCCCGTCACATAAGGCAGGAGCAACCAACTCCTAAGCACACAAGGGGGAAATATGCGCTTCACTCATTCCATCCTGGGCGCCGCCGCGCTGGCCGCTCTGGCGGTGGGGGCCACCACCGCTCTGGCGGCACCCGCCTCCGCCGTACCCAACACCACCCCGCAGAAGGTCTGCGGAAGCGGCTACAAGACCGTGAACTCCGCGCCCGTCGGCTCGTTGGGCACCGTCTACCTCGCCTACAACTCCACCAACGGCAACAACTGCGTCGTCACCATCCGCAACAACCCCGGCGCCGCAGTGGACATGTCCGCCTGGATCTACGTCCCCGACACCAACGAGGGCGACGACGACTACGGGCGCTACACCTCGTACGCAGGGCCGTCCTACGTCATCGGCAAGGGCCACTGCGTCGACTGGGGCGGCGGCATCGCCAACACCTACGTCCAGGTGACCGGCTCCAACTGCGGCTCCCTGAAGGAACAGCGGACCACCTACACCCGCTGACCCGGCCGACCCGCCCTCCCCTGCCGACGGCCGCAACCGCCGCTCGGCACGCCCGGCGACCGCCGCCGGAAGGCGAGGTGGGGGCGGGAACGCACGGAAGGCCGTGACGTCCATCTGCCCTGGCGGAGCCGCTCGGCTCCGCCAGGGCGATCACGTGGGTCCCCTGGGTCCCCCGGGTCCCGCAGGTCCTGACCGGGGGGACCGGAGGTCCCGCGATCAGCCTGAGTGGGGCGGCCATGAGCGGTCGGCTGCGGCGGGCCCGCCGTCCACCCGCGGGCCGCTTTCCGTCCCCGGGCCCGCCCGAATCGACACCGTTCACTGGCGCGTTCAGGCGGGTTCACGCGAGTTCACGTATGAAGGCACGCGGGCGTCAGGGCCCGGGGTGTCCCAAGCTGATGTAGGCGTAGGCGAATCCCTCGCCCTCGCGTGGGGCCCGGGTCCAGGAGCGGGTCGTGAAGGTGGGGAGCCGCCCCTGGGTCAGGGCGAAGCGGGGCAGCGACAGGCCGAGTTCGGTGTGCAGGGCCTGCAGCAGCAGCCGTTCGCAGTCGGGATCCGTGTCCTGCGGAGAGAACAGCCGCGCGGGGTCCAACGCCTCGGGAATCGCGCCGGAGCGCTGGATCTCCGTACCCCGCGCCGTGAACGCGTAGCGCTCCTGGCCCTGTTCGGCCACCGACAGGTGGAACGCGGCCCTGCGCTCGCCCCGGGACGCATGCCTCGGGTCGCACCACACCACCACCGCGCGGCCGGCCGAGGAGGCGGCCGAAGCCGGGGAAACGAACAGCGGGCCCAAGTGGTGGGATCGGCCGTCGAAAGCGAAGGCCCACGCTTCGGCGGTGCGGCCGACGGCCACCAGGGCCCGGTCCTCCCAGAGTTCCACGTCCTCGCGCTCATGGGGCTGCTTGGGTGCGCGCCAGAAGGCTTCGCGCGGGTTTGCGGGCGCGCTCGGTTCGGCGCCCTCCTCGCCTATCAGAGCGGGCAGGCCGGCAGGGTCGATCCCCTCCACCCAGACACAGCGGTATCCGTCGAACGGACGCCGGTTCGCCGCAGGCTCCGTCAGCCAGGTGAGGCCCGGCGGGTCGAGATCGGGCACCGGCTCGGGAGCGGACCCCGCTTCTCCGGACCGCGGCGTCGCAAGGATCTCCCGTCCGCGCTCCGGCGTGATCAGCGGACCCAGGACCGGATCGGCGAGCAGGCCGATCGGGGCGATCAGTGAGGGCCCGGGCGCCTCCCACAGCGGGAGGGCGTCCCGCAGCACCCGCCACCCCGCGTCGGTCGCGCCCCAGCGAGCCGCGTCCCGGGCCGCGGCGACGGCCTCGCCCCAGGGGCCGGGAGGCGCGTAACGGTGGGTGCCGTCCCGCACCGCTCCCAGTACGGCCTCGGCGTCCTCCCGGGCGACGCCTCGGGCGGTCATCATGCCGAGCCAGTGATCGTCCCCGCCCAGCCGCCATGCGCCGCGCGCCGGCTCCATGGCCTCCACCGGCAGAATCTCCGGCAGGTAGCGCGGGTCGGCCGACAGGTTGCCGTGATCCCGGGGAGTGCACGGGGCCAGCAGATGCCGGAGCTGGTTCAGCAGGACGGCGCTGTTCGGCCGACCGAAAGACAGTGCCTCCTCGAGCAGGCGCAGGGCCTCTTCGTGCCGTCCGCGCAGAGCCAGCAGGCGGGCCTCCCGCACGTGGGCGTCCTGTGCGCGTGTGGTCGCGTTGACGAAGTCGGGTCTCGCGGCCCGGTCGGCGTGGAAGCCGCGGTACATGGCCTCCATGTAGGCGCGGAACGACGGGTAACGGTGCGGGAATTCACCGCTCCAGCCTTGGTGGACGTAGAGCGCCCATTCGCCGTCCCGGTCGGTGTCGCCAGGGTCGAGCAGGGCGTGCGACATGTCGGAGTCCGTCTCCAGCCGCAGCGCCCGCTTCCACATCCCGGCCAGCAGGACGTCCTCGGGGCGCGACTTGTCGTCCAGGTTCTGCTCGTACAGCGGAGTCATGTCGTACGGATCGCCGAACCAGCCGATGTCCGCGACACCGCCGAGCTCGTAGATCCCGGCCGCCTGCTCCACGTGCCATCCGTCGCTCACGGCCAGGAACTCCCGGTAGGAAGGCGGCTGTCGCCGCCCCAGCCGCTCCTCGGCGGCCGCGATCGCCGACTCCCGCGCTCCGGGC
Source organism: Streptomyces sp. 3330 (assembly GCF_031456635.1). NCBI lineage: Bacteria > Bacillati > Actinomycetota > Actinomycetes > Kitasatosporales > Streptomycetaceae > Streptomyces > Streptomyces sp. 3330. Next base: position 87,424 of record NZ_JAVDVA010000014.1, on the reverse strand, counting down.
CTGCCCGGATGGGCGACGGTCCGCCCGCCTTCGCCGCCGTCACCGGCAACGTCCTCGTCGCCGTCATCCGCACCCGGGGCCTCGCCCTCGTCCTCGCGCGGGACCCACTCCTCCTGCCAACGCCTCAGGAAGACGTGCCAGTGGAAAGACTCGTCGCTCATGGCCGGATGGTGTCATCCGGCACTGACAGCGGCGTCCCGAAGCAGCCCCGCCCGTCGGGCGTCGCGGGTCCGCCGTCATGGGTCGCGGGGCGGTGCCCGGGCCGGTGGTCACCGTGCTCGCGGGTCCAAGGGCCTCGTCCGACCGCATAGCGTTCACCGCTAATCCATTGCAACGATCCGGAGGCGGATTCGTTGCGTTAACGATCGGTCATTGCAACGATTTTCGCGCATCTAGCTGCCGATACGCGCATATCGAGCGATTAACTTGTTGCTCAGCAAGTGAATGCAACGTAGCGTTTCCGTATTAGGAAACAGCAAGCTCGCGGCCTCCACCGAGGTCGAGAGTCGCGCGTTTCACGAAGGAGCGATCCCGGGGGGCGGATCATGGATACAGCGCAAGGCCTGCGACAGACGCCACCCGGCGCCTTCGGTACCTTCGCCCGCTTCGTCCTCTGCGGCGGCGGAACAGGGATCGCTTCCAGCTTCGCCGTGGCGGCCCTCGGCTCGTGGATCCCCTGGGCTTTGGCCAACGCCCTGATCACCGTGGCTTCCACGCTCCTCGCCACCGAGCTGCACGCCCGCTTCACCTTCGGTACGGGCGAGCGCGCGACCTGGCGTCAGCATGCGCAGTCGGCCGGTTCCGCGGCGGCCGCGTACGCGGGGACCTGCCTGGCGATGCTCGTCCTGCAGCAACTGGTCGCCGCGCCCGGCACGATGCTCGAGCAGGTCGTCTACTTGTCCGCCTCCGCACTCGCCGGGGCCGCACGGTTCGCGGTGCTGCGTCTCGTCGTCTTCGCACGCAACCGCTCGCAGGTCGCGTCCGCCGACAGCACGGGGCAGACGCTGCCCGTGCCCGTGCCGGTGGTGCGCGCCGGGGCGCCCGCCGGTCAGGCGGTGTTCTGCCGCACCGCCTGACCGCACGGCCCGACCGCACGGCCCGACCGCGCGACCCGACCGCACCGCCCGACCGCTGTCCGGCGGTTCCGGCCGTTCGATCCGGTGCACCACGTGGGAGAGAGACGCCGCTTCCGGGGTCCGTCGTCGCCGCACGGCCTGCCGCCGCTCCCCTGCCCGTGCCCCGCGAACGCGAGGCCCTGCCGGCCGGGTGGGCCGCATCGACGCAGGGTCTGCCGGACGCACCGCTTCGAGGCCCCTCTCACCTGGGTGCTTCCGGGATCGCCGGTGCCCGTCGGGGCAGCTCCGACTGCCCCCACGGCTCCTGACGGACGGTGTTCGCCCCCGTAGCGTCGAGCAGTGAGCATTTGGACTTCCCTCGAACCCTCCTCGGCCACCGTGGATCCCGGTGGCAGTACGACCGTGCGGCTGCGGCTGCGCAACACCGGCGACGTGGTCGACGAGTACCGCTTCGAACCCGTCGGCGGCCTCGCGCCCTGGACCACGGTGGAACCCGCCTCCCTGCGGCTGTTCCCGGGGACGACGGGGACCGTGGAGCTGACGTTCGCGCCGCCGCGCACGCCCGACGCGACGGCCGGCCCGAACCCGTACGCGATCCGGATCACCCCGACCGAGCATCCGGAGGCGACGACGGTCCCCGAGGGGAATCTGACCATCGCCCCCTTCACGGAGGTGCGGGCCGAGCTCGTCCCCCCGACGGTGAAGGGCCGTTTCCGGGGGCGGCCGAAGCTGGCCGTCGACAACCTCGGCAACACCAAGCTGACCGGGTCCCTGAGCGGCAGCGACAACGGGGACCAGCTGTCGTACGACATCCGACCGAGCAACTTCCAGATCGAGCCCGGTCGCGCCGCGTTCGTGAAGGCCACGCTGAAGCCTCGGCAGATCATCTGGTTCGGGTCCAGGACGGAGCGGCCGTACGCCCTCGCGGTGAAGCGGTCGGGGGTGACGCCCCTCACCGTCGAGGGCACCTATGTGCAGCGGAGTTTCATGCCCGGCTGGCTCACCAGGATGTTCGGCGTCCTCCTGGCACTCACGATCGCCCTCGTGATGCTGTGGATCGCCTACAAACCGCAGGTCACGAGCACCGCCCGGGAGTTGCAGGAGGTCGCCGTCAGCACGCTGTCGCCCTCCCCGTCGGCACCCCAGGCGCCGCCTTCGGCACCCGCGGTGTCGGCCCCGGCAGTCGAGTCGGCGGCCCCGCCCGCCGCGTCGGCCCCGGCGCAGGACGGCGGGGGCGGCGGGACGGCGTCGCCACCGGTGAAGAAGAAGACCCCGAGCGTGCTGCCCGCGTCCCGCATCATGCTGCGCAACCCGACCACCAAGATGTGCGCCGCCCTCCCCGCCGACGGCGACACCGATTCCGCGGGCCGGGTGGTGCAGGCCACCTGCGACGAGGACAGCGCCCCCGACCAGCGGTGGAACCTGGAGGTGAAGTACCCGAAGCTGGGGCCCGGCGGCTCGGCGCTCTTCCAGATCCGCAATGTCGAGGACCAGCTGTGCGTGGATCTGCCGGACTACGGCGCCAAGCCCATCAGGTCGCCGATCCTCGAGTACGCCTGCGCCGGGACCACCGCCGACAACCAGCTGTGGTGGCTCGACAAGCAGGACAGCGGCAACTACTGGATCCGCAACTACGCCGGCAACAACGCGTGCCTGGACGTCGCCGGCTACAGCACCGGCGGCAACGGCGCCCACCTCACGCTCTTCACCTGCTCCAACACCGACGACCAGGAGTGGCAGATCATCCGTCCCGCCGATTCCTGAGATGCGGCTCGGCACCGGGTGTGCGGGGGTGGATCCGGGGGAGAGGTGCAGGGACATGAGCACACCGTTCGCAGGGATGATCGCGCGCGTGGCCGAGGGCGCGGCCGCGCCCTCCCCCGCGCGCCTCCGCACGCCCACCGGCCCCCCGACCTGCCGGAGGTGCCGTGTCCGCTGACCCGTACACCGGCGGCACCCACCGCACCCTCCGGCCCCGGCTGCCCGCCGCCTGGTGGCCGGCGCTGCGGCGTACGCCGATGTCCTTGTGGAACGACGACATCACGGACTACGCGGCCGCGCTGACGTACTACGCGATCCTGGCCGTGCTCCCCGCGATGATGGTCACCGTCCTCGCGTTCGGGCTCATCAGCCCGGACACGGCCGAGGGGTTCGTCACGCATGTCACCGCCTACGCCCCGGCCGAGTCCGGCGCCGACCTGCACGCCGTGCTGTCCCGCGCGCTGGGCGCCGACCGTACGGCCTGGCCGCTGCTGGTGGCGGGAGCGGCCAGCGCGCTGTGGTCGGCCTCCAGCTATCTCGCGGTCTTCCGCCGCGCCCTGCACCACATGCACCGGGTCGAGGACCGGCGTTCGCCCTGGCGCAAGGCGCCCCGCATCCTGCTGACCGCCCTCGCTCTGCTGGGACTGCTCCTCGCCGGTTCCCTCGTCCTGTTGCTGACGGGTCCGCTCGCCGAGGCTGCGGGCCGGGTGGTCGGCGTGGACGCGACGGTGACCTTGGCATGGAACGTGCTGCGCTGGCCGCTGTTGCTGTGCCTGGTGGCCCTCCTGGTCGTGGTCGTCTTCCACACCGGCCCGGCCCCGGCCCGGCTGCGCGGGCGGATCCTGCCCGGTGGCGTGCTGGCGGCCGCGCTGTGGCTCTTGGTCTCCGCGGGCTTCGCCTGGTACGCCGCCGGCCTGAACGCGTACAGCAGGCTCTACGGCTCGCTCGCGGGCGTCGTCGTCTTCCTCGTCTGGCTGTGGCTGTCCAACCTCGCCCTGCTGACCGGGGCGCAGTTCGCCGCCGAACTCTCCGGGCCGCACGGTCACGGTCGGGATCAGGATCAGGATCGCGGGCAAGGTGGGGTCACGGGGAACGCGTCCCCCGTGCTCTAGCTCCCCCGGGGGCCGCGGGCCGGGCGCGGCGCCTCGGCCGCGGCACCCACGGCGGCCGCAGTACTCAAGGCTCCCACGCGGCCCCCGCGGACCGGCTGCCGCGGACCGGCTGTCGCCACATCCGCGCCTGCTCCCTGCCGCGCCTGCCCCCTGCTCGTCTCCGTGCAGCCGGTCGTACGGGAAGGACCGGGCCGTGCGCACTGTGCCGTGGGGAGGGCCTGGCGGTACGTGACGACGGCGGCCGCCGGGCGCCGCACGTGGCGCCCGGCGGCCGATGTGCCGTCAGCCGGCGGGCATCAGGACGGTGTCGATGATGTAGACGTTGGCGTTGGCGGTCTTGACGTTGCCGCAGACCACCTTCGCGGAGTCGTTGACGGTGTAGGACTCGCCCGAGCCCGAGGTGGTCAGCTTGGACTTCTCCAGCGTGTCGAAGGAGCCGTTCTCCAGGTCCTTCGGGGCGAGCTTCTGGCCCACCACGTGGTAGGTCAGGATCTTCGTCAACTGGGCCTTGTCGGCGAGGACCTTGTCCAGGGTGGCCTTGGGGATCTTGGCGAAGGCGTCGTTGGTCGGGGCGAACACGGTGATGTTCTGGGCGTTGTTGAGGGTGTCGACCAGGCCGGCCTTCTTCACCGCGGTCACCAGCGTGGACAGGGCCGGGTTGTTGGACGCGGCGGTGGCCACCGGGTCCTGGGCCATCCCGTCGAAGGAGCCTGCCCCGCTCGCGGGCACCGACGAACAGGCGGGGCCGAACGGCTGGTCCGCCATGGCGGTGCTGCCGGCGCCGGCCATGGCGTCGTCGGAGGCGGTCGCCGCCGCCGACGACGTGGCGGAGGAGTCGGCGCTGCTCGCATCGCCGCCGTCGTCCGAGCAGGCGCTCAGCGCGAGCGGCAGTACGGCGGCAGCGGCCACGGTCATGGCGACACGGCGGATACGGGTGTTCATGGTGATTCTCCTGTTGATTGCCGCAGCGGACGCTGCGTTCCTATGGGGGGTGGAAGGGTGGTCGGTGGTCGGGGGCAGTGGCTCGGGGAGGGTGGGCTCGGGGAGGTCAGTCGACGGTGACCACGACGGAGTGCCGGCCGGTCGCGCCGTCGGGAACCGTGCGCGCGCGTCTCTCGGTCTGCACCGCGCCGGTGCGGTCGGTGGCGCGCACGGTGAGGGTGTGGCCGCCCTTCGTGGCCTGCCAGGGGTAGGACCACTGGCGCCAGGTGTCGCGGGAGCCCTCGTCCGCGAGGCGGGCCTCTTCCCACGGGCCGTCGTCGACGCGGACCTCGACCCGGTCGATCCCGCGGTGCTGGGCCCAGGCGACCCCGGCGACCATGACGGTGCCGGCCCGGGGGCGGGCGAAGGGCTTGGGGGTGTCGATGCGGGACTGGGTCTTGACCGGCGCCCTGCGGGCCCAGTCGCGCTTGACCCAGTAGGGGTCGTACGCGTCGAACGTGGTGAGCTCGATGTCCTCGATCCACTTGCAGGCGGAGACGTAGCCGTAGAGGCCGGGCACCACCATGCGGACCGGGAAGCCGTGCGCGAAGGGAAGCGGTTCGCCGTTCATCCCGACGGCGAGCAGGGCGTCGCGGCCGTCCATGACGTCGTCGACCGGACTGCCGATCGTCATGCCGTCCACCGACCGGGCCACCAGCTGGTCGGCGGGCCCGCCCGCGGAGGGAGGCTCGACCCCGCACCCGGCCAGCAGATCGGCCAGCCGTACGCCGATCCAGCGGGCGTTGCCCACGTACGGGCCGCCGACCTCGTTCGACACACAGGTGAGCGTGATGTCGCGCTCCACCAGCTCCCGTCGCAGCAGGTCGTCGAAGGACAGTGTGGCCGGTCGTGCGACGCCTCGGCCGTGGATGCGCAGCCGCCAGGCGGTCGCGTCGACCTTGGGCACCACCAGTGCGGTGTCCACCCGGTAGAAGTCCCGGTTCGGCGTCGTGAAGGAGCTGATCCCGGGGATCCGCAGCTGCGCGCCGCGGGGCACCGAGGGCGCGGGCGAGCCCGGGGCGGGCAGGAGGAGACCGGTGCGGGAGGCGACCGCGTCACGGCCGCTCGCCCCGTTCAGCGTCCGGCCGAGCGCGCCGGCCCCGGCGGACGCTGCCGCGGCCGCGCCCGCCGCGAGCACGAACCCGCGCCGGTCCCACTCAGGCCCGCGGAACGTGTCGCCCTCCGCGGCCCCGTGCCCGCCCGGCATCGGTCCGCGGCTGCTGGTCGGCGCCTCCTCGGACCCTCGGATCCTGAGGCGGCCGACCAGGAGGAACAGGAGCCCCGCCCCGGCGACCGCGCCCACCAGGGAGGGCACGGTGTCGGTCGGGCCGGTGGAATCCGGGCGGCTGATCGCCGCCGCCGCGCCGATGACGCCGAAGAGGAGCACTCCGGCGGATCCGCCGCGCGGGTACTGCAGCGCGAGAACACCCAGAGCGAGCGCGAACAGAGCGAGGACGAAAAGGATTCCGAGCTGGAGGACGAGTTTGTCGTCGGTGCCGAAATTCCGGATCGCCCAGGATTTCACGGCCGCCGGCGTCCGGTCGATCGCCGCGCCCCCGACCGCGATGACCGGACCGGCCTGCGGACGCACCCACCCGGATGCCAGTTCCGCGAAGGCGAGCGCGGCGAATCCCGCGACGGCGCCGCTGAGCGCGCCGAGCGCGGGCCGCAGCCGACTGCGGGAATTTCGCCGGTTCTTCTCGTCGTCCGTCACGTGGGGAATCCGGTCCTGAACGGGGACCGGATTGGTCGATCACCCGATCGGGGAATTTCTTTTTCCGGACCAATCCGCGCCCGTATCGGCGACGGATCAACCTTTATGGGGACGGTGCGGCGAACCGCCCGGACGAGGGCCCTTCACAGCGCCCGCGCGCCGGGCCGCACGACCTCGCGCCACCGCTCTGGCGAAGTTACCGACCGGTCGGTATCGTGCCCGCCATGACCACCGTCGCTCCGGACCCGCGCGCGGGCCGCCACTGTCACAGCACCCTCAACTCGCTGCACGCGACGCACTACTTCTCGCCCGACGTGGGCCGGGAGCTGGGCGCGCTCGGCGTCACCCACCCGCGGGCCGTCAACTTCGCGATCCGGGCGGCCGCGTTGGGTCCCGTAGGGGCGGGTGCGGTGACGGCGACGTTCTACAACTACAAGCACACGCTGGTGGCCCGGTACGTGCCCGCCGTGTGGGAGACGGCCACGCCCGGACAGGTCCTGGCCGCGCGCACGCGCGCCGTCGACACGACGCTGCGCCGCCTCCTCGGCCCGGACGTGATCGCCTCCGCGGAGATGGCGGAGGCGGCGCGGCTCGCCCTGCGCGCCACCGAGGCCTGCTCGCGCGGCGCCCGGCCCCTGTACTCGGCCCACGCCGACCTGCCGGTCCCCGAGGAACCGCACCTGGCGTACTGGCACGCGGCCACCCTGCTGCGTGAGCACCGGGGCGACGGGCACCTGGCCGTGCTGATGGCCGCGGAACTCGACGGCCTGGAGGCCATGGTCACCCACACGGCGACCGGCAAGGGCATGTCGCCGAAGTGGGTGCGCGACACCCGTGGCTGGAGCCGGGAGGACTGGGACGCGGCGGTCGGCCGGCTGCGCGGGCGCGGTCTGCTGGACGAGGACGCGGAGCTGACCGAGCGGGGCCGCGCGCTGCGCCAGGAGATCGAGCGGGAGACGGACCGGCTGGACCGCGCCCCGTACGCGCACCTGGGCGCGGACGGCGTGGCCCGGCTGACCGAGCTCGGCGCCGGCTTCGTGCGCACCGCGCTCGCCGCCGGCGCCTTCCCGGCGGACCTGCTCGCCAAGAGCTGACCCTCGGACGCGACGCGGGGACGGGGCGGACCGTCGGCGGACCGCCCGCGCCTCGTCTCAGCTCACCGCCGCCCCGGTCATGCCCGGCTGGTCGAACTGGGTGCGGTGCAGCTCCGCGTACCGGCCGCCGGCCGCCAGGAGTTCCTCGTGCGTGCCGCGTTCCACGACCCGGCCGGACTCGATGACGAGGATCAGGTCGGCGGCGCGCACGGTCGACAGGCGGTGGGCGATGACGATCGCCGTCCGGTCCGCGAGGGCCTCGGCGAGGGCTTCCTGGACGGCCGCCTCGGACGTGTTGTCGAGGTGCGCGGTCGCCTCGTCCAGGATGACGACCCGCTGGCGGGCCAGCAGCAGCCGGGCGATGGTCATGCGCTGGCGCTCACCGCCGGAGAGCCGGTAGCCGCGTTCCCCGACGACGGTGTCGAGGCCGTCGGGCAAGGAGCGGACGAGGTCGTCGAGGCGGGACCGGCGCAGGGCGTCCCACAGTTCGTCCTCGGTGGCCTCGGGACGGGCCAGCGCGAGGTTCGCGCGGACGCTGTCGTGGAAGAGGTGGCCGTCCTGGGTGACCATGCCGAGGGTGGCCCGCAGCGAGGCCGCGCTCAGGTCCCGGACGTCGACCCCGCCGATCCGGACCGCGCCCGCGTCGACGTCGTACAGGCGCGGCAGGAGCTGGGCGATGGTCGACTTGCCGGCGCCCGAGGAGCCGACGAGGGCGACGGTCCGGCCGGGAGCGGCGTGGAAGGAGACGCCGTGCAGCACCTCGGCGCCGCCGCGGGAGTCGAGCGCGGCGACCTCCTCCAGGGAGGCCAGGGAGACCTTGTCGGCGGACGGGTAGCCGAAGCGGACGTCGTCGAACTCGACGGAGACCGGACCCGGCGGGACCTCACGGGCGTCCGGCTTCTCCTCGATGAGCGGCTTCAGGTCGAGCACCTCGAAGACCCGCTCGAAGCTGACCAGCGCGCTCATCACCTCGACGCGCGCCCCGGCGAGCGAGGTCAGCGGGGCGTACAGGCGGGTCAGCAGCAGGGCGAGGGCGACCACGGCGCCCGGTTCGAGGGCGCCGTCCAGGGCGAGGTGGCCGCCGAGGCCGTAGACCAGGGCGAGGGCCAGGGCGGAGACCAGGGTCAGGGCGGTGATGAACACCGACTGGGCGGTCGCCGTACGGACGCCGATGTCCCGCACGTGGGCGGCCCGGGCCGCGAACTCCGCCGACTCCTCCTCGGGCCGGCCGAACAGCTTGACGAGTGTGGCGCCGGGCGCGGAGAAGCGCTCGGTCATCCGGGTGCCCATCGCCGCGTTGAGCGTGGCCGCCTCGCGCTGCATGCCCGCCATCCGGCTGCCCATCCGCCGGGCCGGGATCACGAAGACCGGCAGCAGGGCCAGCGCCAGGAGGGTGACCTGCCAGGACAGGGTGAGCATGACGGCGAGGGTGAGGACCAGGGTGACCAGGTTGGAGACCACTCCGGAGAGGGTGTTGCTGAAGGCGCGCTGGGCGCCGATCACGTCGTTGTTGAGTCGGGAGACGAGCGCTCCCGTACGGGTACGTGTGAAGAACGCGACCGGCATCCGCTGCACATGATCGAACACGGCCGTGCGCAGATCCAGGATGAGCCCCTCCCCCAGCGTCGCCGAGAGCCTCCTGCCCAGGATGCCGAGCGCCGCCTCCAGCACCGCGATGACCGCGATGAGCAGCGACAGCCGGACGACCGCTCCCGCGTCGCCGTGCGACACGATCGCGTCGACGACCCGGCCGGCGAGGACGGGAGTGGCGACGGCCAGCAGTGCGGTGAGCACCCCCAGCAGGACGAACAGGGCGATCCGGCGGCGGTGCGGGCGGGCGAACGCGCCGATGCGGCGCAATGTCACCCGGTCGAAGGGGCGGCGTTCCTGCCGGGCGTTCATGACGCTGTAAAGCTGCGTCCAGGCGGTGCTCTCCATGCTCATGGGAGTGACCGTAGGACCTCAAGCAACCTTGAGGTCAAGGCTCTCCCCACATCTTCGGCGGCGAAGGACCGGCCGGGGCGTCGGACAGCGGACCAGGCAGAGGATCAGACGAGGGACCCGATGACCGTACGTAATGTTCCGTCCGCGCTTCCGCAACCCGCCGTTGGCGCCGTACGGAGAACCTCTCCGAGTGTGACAGCGGTTCCCGTGCCCCTTCCCCTTCCCGCTCCCGTCCCCCCGGGCAGGCCCGTCCGGCGTGTGCCGGTGCGTCAGATCCTGTGTCTGCTGCCGCTCCTGCTCGTCACCGTGGTCGCGGTGCGGAACCGGTCCGTACTCGCCGAGGGCTTCGCGCAGTTGCGGAGCGCGCAGTGGCCCTGGCTGCTGGCCGCGGTCGGCGCGACCTGCCTGACATGGGTGGCGGCGGCCGTCACCCGGCAGGGCGCGGTGGTGGAGCGGCTGCCCGGACGGCGGCTGCTGGCCGCGCAGTTCGCGGCCGGAGCGGCCAACCACCTGCTGCCGACCGGGCTGGGCGCGAGCGCGGTCAACCTGCGTTTCATGACCGTGTGCGGGGTGCCTCTGGCCCGCTCCTCCGCCGCCCTCGCGCTGTATCTGCTGGCGGAGGGCGTGGCCCGGGTGGGTCTGCTGGCCGTGCTGCTGCTCGCCTTCCCCGACGCGCTGCGGCTCGGCTCCCTGCTGCCCGCAGGCGCGTTCGGTCCGCTGCTGTTCGGGCTCGGGGCGGCCGTGCTGGTGGTGGCGGCCGCGCTGGCCCTCGTCCGGCGGCTGCGGTCGGCGGTCGTCTCCTTCCTGCGCACCGCGCTCGGCGAGGCGCGCTCGGTGCACTCCCGCCCGGCCCGGGCCCTGGCCCTGTGGGGCGGCTCGCTGGCGTTCCCGGTGCTCCAGGCGGCCGGTCTGGCCGCGGTGGGGCAGGCGTTGGGGCTGCCGGTGCCGGTGGCGCACATGGCGGTGGCGTACCTGGCGGCGACGGTGGCGGTCGCGCTGGTCCCGACGCCGGGCGGGATCGGTTCGGTGGAGGCGGCGCTGATCGTGGCGCTGGTGGCGGCGGGCGGTCCGGTGGCGGTGGCCACGGCCGTGGTGCTCGGCTACCGGATCATCACGGTGTGGCTGCCGCTGGTGCCGGGGGCGCTGACGCTCGGCGCGCTGGTGCGGATGAAGGTCATCTGAGGCACCGGCGGGCCCGCGGCGGCCTCACGGGCGGACGCTCACGCGGACGGGACCTTCCCGCGGGTCGACGCGGTGGGTCCAGTCGGCCGGCAGACGCAGGGTGCGGTGCGGCAGGACGGCCGTCCACCGTCGTTCCCGGTGCAGCACGCGCCCGTTCTGGGTGACCAGCAGGACGGGGCGGGCCAGTCGCGTGGCGGTGCGCAGGACGTAGGGGAGCCGGTCCCCCGGGGTGACGCGGTTCGGGGCGATCCAGCGCAGGGGCGGGTCCACGAGGAGCGGGACGGCGTCGGCGCGTCCGGCGTCCGCGAGGCGACCGGCGTCCGCGAGGTGGTCGAGGACGGCGCCGGCGGCGTGGACGCCCTCACGGACCGCGGTCGCCGCGCTCTCCACGGCGTGCAGCACGCTGCCGACGGCGAAGACGCCGGGGCGTGAGGTGCGCAGCGTGCCGTCGACGGCCGGGCCGCGGGTGCCGGCGTCCAGGGCGAGTCCGCCGCGCCGGGCCAGTTCGTGGTCGGGGACGAAGTCGCCGGTGAACACGACGGTGTCGCAGGGCAGTACGGCGGTACGGCCGTCACGGTGCCGTACCCGCACCCCCGACAGGCGTCCGCGGCCCAGCAGTTCGGTGACCGTGGCGCCGGTCAGGAGCGGAGTGCCGTGGCGCAGCCGGGAGTCCGCGGCCCGGGTCAGGGTGGTCTGCGGGCCGGGCAGTCCGGTGAGCATCGCCACGACCGTGGCGCCGGCGGCCCGTACGGTGCCGGCGGCGGCGTACGAGACGTCCTGCGCGCCGACCACCACCGCGCGCGTGCCGATCCGCTGGCCGTAGAGGTGCACGGCCTGCTGGAGTTCGCCGGTGGTGTAGACGCCGGCCGGGCGGGTGCCGGGCACCAGCCGGGCCGCACGGGGGCGTTCGCGGGCGCCGGTGGCCAGGACGACCGCCCGCGCGGTGACCGTCCCGGGCCCGTCGGCGCCGAGGGTGTGCAGGGCCAGCGGGCCGGCCCAGTCGAGGGCCGTCACACCGGTGCGGACGCTCGCCCCGGCCTGCCGGGCCGCGGTGACCAGCAGCCGGGCGTACGCGGGGCCGGTGAGGGGATGCAGCAGGGTGCCGTAGCCGCCGTGCGCGCTGTGCCGCGGCGCTCCCCCGGCCCGTGGCTCCCGGTCCAGCACCTCGACGCGGCCCGCTCCGGCGGCGGCGAGCCGGGCGGCGGTCGCGAGGCCCGCGGGGCCCGCGCCGACGACCAGGACGTCCACCCGGTGTTCCGCGGTCATGTCCGGTCCTCCTCCAGCAGGGCCCGCACGGCCGCCCCGCAGTGGAAACCCTGGCAGCGTCCGGCGCGGGCCCGGGTGCGGCGGCGCAGTCCTTCGAGGGTGCGGGGCGGGATCGGCTGGGCGAGGGCGTCACGGATCGCGCCCAGGGAGACGCGTTCGCAGTGGCAGACGAGGACGCCGTACTCGGGGCCGGTCGCCCGCCGGTCCGCCCGGACCGGCCGCAGCGCGCGCACCGGTCCCGGGTCGAGGCCGGTCTCGGTCTCGAGCAGTTCGACGACGTGGGCGGCGATGGCGAGGGACGCGGTCAGACCGGTGGAGCGGATCCCGCCGACGGTGACACAGGCCCGGCCGGGGTGGGCGGTGATGCGGTAGTCGTCGTGCTCGGTGGCGGCGCGCAGTCCCGCGTAGACGGCGGTGACCTCCTCGTCGAGGAGCCGGGGCAGGATGCGGCGGCCCTGCGCGCGCAGCCCCGCGAGGCCGTCGGCCGTGGAGTGCGTGGCCCGTCTGTCGTCCAGGTCCTCGGCGGTGGGGCCGAGCAGGACGTTGCCGTACACGGTGGGGGCGACCAGGACGCCCTTGCCGAGGGCCGTGGGCACGGGCAGCAGGATGTGGCGGACGAGCGCGCGGGCGAACGTGTCGAAGACGATGAGCTGGCCGCGGCGCGGGGTGACGGTGAAGTCGTCGTGGCCGAGCATCCGGTCGAGCGTGTCGGCGTGCAGACCGGCCGCGTTGACCAGGAAGCGGGAGCGCAGGGCGCCCCGGCCGGTGCCGATCACATACGTGTCGCCCTGCCGGTCCACGTGCCGGACAGGGGAGCCGAGGTGCAGGTCCACCCCGTGCCGCACGGCCTGGGTGGCGTACGCCAGCGGGGTCGTCCAGGGACAGACGACGCTCTCGCCCGGCACGTGCAGGGCGCCGAGCGCTCCGGGTCCCAAGTGCGGTTCGCGCGCGTAGAGTTCGTCGGCGCCGAGCAGGCGCGCGTCGTTGTACTCGTTGCGTGCGGCCTTCTCCGCCAGGCCGGGCAGCGCGGCGAGCTGCTCCTCGTCCCAGGCCACGAGCAGCGCGCCGACCGGTTCGAGGGGGATGCCGGACTCGGCGGCGTACGCGGCGAGCAGGGCTGCGCCCTCGCGGACCAGGCGGGCCTCCAGCGAGCCGGGCACCGCGTCGAAACCGGTGTGCAGGATCGCGGTGTTGGCCTTGGAGGTGCCCTGGCCGACGTCGTCCTGGGCCTCGACGAGGGCGACCTTCAGACGGGGCCGGCGGGCCAGTTCGCGGGCGACGGCGCAGCCGACGACTCCGGCGCCGACGATCGCGACGTCGTAGGGGGCCGTGGGCAGCGGTCCCTCGGCGGTCACCGTCACGCCGGCTCCCTCTCCAGCAACGTGCCGACGGCGGCCCGGAATTCGCCCAGCCGGCGCGCCGCCTCGGCCGCCGGGACCCGGGGCTCGTACACGGCCGAGGGCCTGCCGTCGGGCAGCGCGTCGGCGACGCTCAGACCGGGGGTGACGCCGAGGCGGGCCAGGGCGCCCGCGCCGAGGGCGGTCGCGTCGGTCAGCGGGGACACCTCGACGGGACACTGCGCCAGGTCGGCCTGGGTCTGCATGAGCAGGGCCGAGCGGGTCAGCCCGCCGTCGACCCGCAGGGTGGACACGGGCGTGCCGAGGTCGGCCGCCACGGCCTCGGCCAGCGCCACGATCTGTGCGGCCAGACCCTCGCACAGGGCGCGCACCAGGTGCCCCGGGGCGGTGTCCAGGCCGAGTCCGGTGAGGGAGCCGCGCAGGTCGCCGCGCCACCAGGGGGCGGCGAGTCCGGCGAGGGCGGGGACGAAGGTGACGCCGCCGCTGTCGGGCACGGTGGCGCCGACCGTGTCGAGGTCGGCGGCGCCCCCGATGACACCGAGGCCGGTGAGCCAGCGGACGGCGGAGGCGGCGGTGTACACCTGGCCGTCGAGGCAGTAGGCGGTGCGTCCGCCGAGCCGCCAGGCGACGCAGCCGACCAGCCCGGAGGCGCTGCGGCGGGCCGTGCCGCCGGTGGGGGCGAGGAGGAACGCCCCGGTGCCGTAGGTGCATTTGGCGACGCCCGGGGTGGTGACGCGCTGGGCGAGCAGGGCGGCCTGCTGGTCGACGACGAGGCCGGTGAGCGGGATCTGCGGGCCGAAGGCGCGGGTCGTGCCCACCGGCCGGGCGTTGTCGACGATGTCCGGGAGCCGTTCGCCGGACAGTCCGTAGAGGTCGAGGGCGCGCGGCGACCACCGTGTGCGGTCCAGGTCGAGCAGCTGGGTGCGGCCCGCGGTGGCGGCGTCGGTGACATAGGCGCCGGTGAGCCGGTGGACGAGCCAGGAGTCGCTGGTGGTGACGACTCCCTCGGTGGTGAGGTGACGGCGGATCCAGGCCATCTTGGGGGCGGCGAAGTACGGGTCCAGCGGCAAACCGGTCAGGTGGTTCAACTCGTCTGCGTGTGAAGCGAGTTCGGCGCAGACCGAGGCGGCCCGGCGGTCCTGCCAGACGAGGGCGTCGGTGAGCGGGCGGCCCGTGGCCGGGTCCCAGGCGAGGACGGTCTCGCCCTGGTTGGCGAGGCCGAGGGCCACGACGGGTTCGCGGGCCTCGGCCAGGGCCCGGCGGCCGGCGGCGACGACCGATTCGTAGAGCGCTTCGGGGTCCACCTCGGCCAGTCCGCCGGACGGGTAGCGGGGGTGCACGGCGGCGAACCCGGCGCCGATCACGCCGCGTTCGGGGCAGATCACCAGGGCCTTGGTGCCGGAGGTGCCCTGGTCGACGGCGAGCACCGGACCCGTCATCGTGGCCTCCCTCGGTGATCGCTCGGATGATCACCGAGCGACAGCCTGCCGTCGGGTCCCGGCTTCCGTCAAGGGGCCCCCGACCAGCGGCGACCGGACCTCGTTGACTGGCTGACGGCCAGTCACATCAGTTGTGCAAAAGGAGAGTTGGATCGAGCGAGAAACGAGTGTGAGGGGTTGGCGCCGCCTCTATAGTGACGGCCGACCGACGCGATCTCCCCGTCCGCCGCTCGACCCACCGCCCTGAGGAGGGCTGTTGTCACTCCACCCTGCCGTCGTGCCGCCGCCGTGCCCGCGGGCGGGTGGCTGATGGCGCGGGACGGAGCGCGGCCCGCGTACGACCCCGCCGGGCCCGACGGCGACCTGCGGGCCGCTCTCCAGGAGGTCCGCACCGGGCGCTGGCTGTCGATGCGCGTCCTCCTGGAGCACACCACGGCGTGGTGGCAGTGGACGCGGCGCACCCAGGTGCTGGCGGCCGCGGCGGCCGGCACGGACGTGGTGCGGGCCTGGCTCGCGGAGGAGCCGCACAGCGTGCCGGCCACGGTGATGCAGGCCCGGGTCGCCGTCGAGCGGGCCCTGCGGGCGCATCGCGAGCGCCGTCTGCGGGCGCACGAGCTGTGGATCGAGGCCTGGGACCTGAGCCAGTGCGCGGCCCGGACGGCGCCGGAGGACCCGGTGCCGTGGGTGTGTCTGCTGGCGCTGGCCCAGCTGGACCGCGAGCTGCTGTGGGAGGAGCACCGGGCGGCGCCGCCCGAGCCGGGTCTCCCCCCGGGCCCGTGGGGGCTGCTGGACGAGGCCGGCCGGCGTGACCCGCACAACCGCGAGGCGCACCACCGCATGCTCCAGTTCCTGTACACGCAGGCGGGTTCCGGGCGGCTGGCCGGGGCCGCGGGCTTCGCCCAGCTGGTCGCCGACACCGCCCCGCCGGGATCCGCGCTGCACGTCCTGCCGCTGTACGTCCGGGCGGAGCGCTACCGGCGCGGCGACGGGCGCGCCGCCGCCCTCGACCTGCACTGGGTGGCCGAGGAGGCGACCCGGGAGGCGCTGCGGGCCCGGGAGGGGTGGTTCGACCGCGCCGGTCCCGACGAGCGCTCGCCGCTCGACCTCAACCACCTCGCGCACGCCCTGTGGGGTGCGCACCGCTTCGCCGACGCGGCCGAGGTGTTCGACGCGATCGGCCCGTACTGCACGCCGCTCCCCTGGGCCTACCGCGTCGCGGCCCCGGGCGGTCACGCCGAGGCCGTGCAGGTGTTCCTCCAGGCCCGTACGCGCAGCCGGTCCCCGGCGCGGGGGCCCGGCTCCTGAGGCCGTCCGCGTCCCCGCGCGCGCCCCCCTCCCTTCCCTCCCCCGTGCTCCTGCCCGGCCCCCCGTCCCCGGACCCCCTCGGAGGTTTGTCATGTCCAGCATCCCCGACCCCGCGGCCCTGCCCGCCTTACCCGCCTTACCCGCCGTGTCCGGTCCCGACGAGGAACAGCGGCTGCGCGAACTCGGCTACCGGCCGGTGCTGGCCCGCCGGATGGGCGGGTTCGGCAACTTCGCGATCAGCTTCTCCGTGATCTCGATCCTGTCCGGCTGCATGACCCTGTACGGCTTCGGCATGGGCGCGGGCGGACCCGCGGTGATGCTCTGGGGCTGGGCGGGCGTCGGTCTGTTCGTGCTCTGCGTCGGGCTCGCGCTGGCCGAGGTCACCAGCGCCTATCCGACGTCCGGCGCCCTCTACTACATGGCCGACCGGCTCGGCGGCCGGCGCTGGGGCTGGTACACCGGCTGGCTGAACCTGCTCGGCCTGCTGGGCGCGATCGCCGGCATCGACTACGGGGCGGCGCTGTTCGTGGGCGCGTTCGGCCATCTGCGCTGGGGCTTCGAGCCGACGCCGGAGAAGACGATGCTGATCTTCGTGGCGATCCTGCTGCTGCACGCCGTGCTGAACCTGTTCGGCGTCCGCCTGGTCAGCGTCCTCAACTCCGTCTCCGTCTGGTGGCATCTGGCCGGGGTGGCGCTGATCGTCGGCGCCCTGTGGATCGTCCCGGACCACCACCGGTCGCCGTCCTTCGTGTTCACCGAGTTCGTCAACGACACCGGCTGGCACCACCCGGTGTACGTGGCCGCGATCGGGCTGCTGCTGGCCCAGTACACGTTCTCCGGGTACGACGCCTCGGCCCATCTGTCCGAGGAGACCTCCAACGCCTCGGTGGCGGCGGCCAAGGGCATCGTGCGGTCCATCTGGGTGTCGTGGATCGCGGGCTTCGCGCTGCTGGCGGGGCTGACCTTCGCCATCCAGGACTACGCGGCCACCCGCGCCACCGACACCGGTGTGCCGCCCGCGCAGATCCTCCTCGACGGGCTCGGCACGAACGGCGCGAGCGCGCTGCTGCTCGTGGTGATCACCGCCCAGTTGTTCTGCGGGAACGCCGAGGTCGCCGCCGCCAGCCGCATGGTCTTCGCGTTCAGCCGGGACCGGGCCCTGCCGGGCTCGGACCTGTGGCGCAAGGTCAGCAGCCGTACCCAGACGCCGGTCGCGGCCGTATGGCTGTCGGTGGTGGTAGCGGGCGTGCTCGCGCTGCCGTCCCTGTACTCGGCCACGGCGTACGGCGCGGTCACCGCCATCAACGTCATCGGCATCACGCCCGCGTACGCCATCCCGGTGCTGCTGCGGCTGCGCGCCGGGGACCGTTTCCGGCCGGGACCGTGGCATCTGGGCCGCTGGAGCCGCCCGGTCGGGTGGATCGCCGTGGTGTGGGTGGCCTGTGTGACGGTCCTGTTCTGCCTGCCCCAGTCGTCGCCGGTGACGGTGGACACGATGAACTACGCGTCCGTGGCCCTGGCCGCCGTACTGCTCCTCGCCACCGTGTGGTGGTACGTGGCCCGCCGTTCGTACGGGACGCCCACCACCGCGGCCTACGGATCGGACCGCGAGCAGGCCGAACTGGCCGAGGGAATCGTCTGAGCTGCAGGATCCCGCCACCGCGACCGGATCCTCGGGTACGAACTCCCGTGCCGGATACGGCAGGATGAGCGGTCGCGCCCGGTGCGAACGGCGGGCGCGACCGCACATCCCGGAACCGAACAGGTGACATCGTGACGAGACTTCACATCCGGCCGTCGGCGGCCACGAGTGCCGCGGACCGACTTCCCGGAGGTGACCGGTGAACCGCGCCCTGACCCTGGACGACGGAGCCATCGCCGGAATCGCTCTGGCCGCCGGCCTGTTGGCCGCCTTCCTGTCCCGCACGCTGCTGCGCTGGCTGGCGAAGCACGCCAAGCGCACGAAGTGGAGCGGCGACGACGTCGTCGTGGACGCGCTGCGCACCGTGGTGCCGTGGTCGATGATCGCCGCCGGCGCGGCGGCCGCGGCCGCGGTGCTGCCGCTGACGAAGGCCGTCCAGCACACCGCCAACCAGAGCCTGACGGTGCTGCTGATCTTCGTGGTGACCGTGTCCGCGGCGCGGGTCGTCGCCGGGCTCGTGCAGTCGGTGACCTCCTCGCGCTCCGGGGTCGCCGGATCGGCCACGATCTTCGTGAACATCACCCGGATCCTGGTCCTGGCCATCGGCTTCCTGGTGGTGCTCCAGACGCTGGGGATCTCCATAGCGCCGCTGCTCACCGCCCTGGGCGTCGGCGGTCTGGCCGTCGCGCTGGCCCTCCAGGACACCCTCGCGAACCTGTTCGCGGGCATCCACATCCTGGCCTCCAAGACGGTCCAGCCCGGTGACTACATCAAGCTGAGCAGCGGTGAGGAGGGCTATGTCGAGGACATCAACTGGCGTCAGACGACCGTGCGCGCCCTCTCCAACAACCTCGTCGTGATCCCCAACGGGCAGCTCGCCAAGACGAACATGACGAACTACATGCGTCCCGAGCAGCAGTTGACGATCCTCGTGCAGGTGGGCGTGGCCTACGACAGCGACCTGGAGCATGTGGAACGGGTGACCTCGGAGGTCATCGCGGAGGTCATGACCGGCGTCGACGGCGCGCTTCCGGACCACGAACCCGCCATCCGCTTCCACACCTTCGGCGACTCGCGGATCGGCTTCACGGTGATCCTGGGCGTCGGCGAGTTCAGCGACCAGTACCGGATCAAGCACGAGTTCATCAAGCGGCTGCACCGCCGTTACCGCCAGGAGGGCATCCGGATCCCGGCGCCGGCCCGCACGGTGGCGCTGCAGTCGGGGACGGTCGTCATCCCGCAGCAGCGGACCGGCGACGACCTCGTGCAGGGCGGGATGGCAGCCCTGCACGACTGACGGCGGGCCAAGGACGTCGGCCGCGAGGTCAGAGCGTGGCGGAGTTCTCGTGCCGACGCGCGTCCGCCGGCCGGCGCGGGGCGGTGAGGGCCGGCGTCACCGGGGTCACCGTCCAGTCCGGATGGCCGGGCATCCTCGGTGTCGTCGTGCCGTACAGCCAGTCCCGCAGGAAGCCGGACACGTGCTGTCCGCAAGTGTGCGAGGCGACGGCGATGTAGTACTCGGTCGACGGCGATGTAGTCCTCGGTCGACGCCGAGGAGTCGCGGTGGCGGGCCAGGAAGGCCCGCTCGACCGCGTGGAAGGCGTCCTCGCCGATGAGCTGCCGCAGGGCGTACAGGACGAGGACGCCACCCAGGTAGTGCGCAGCTCCAGGGTCGCCGTGGCGTCGACCAGAGCGGTCGCGGGGTCGTAGGAGAGGTTCAGGTGGTGGGCGCCGACGCGGTAGCCGTGGTTGCCCAGGGCCGGGAAGACGGGGTCGCCGAGGGTCTCGGCCCCCGCCCCCGGGACGTCACCGGGCCCGGCGCCGGCGTCCGCGGAGGCCGTGCCCCCCCCCCCCCGGCCAGGACTGCCGTCGTGCCGATCAGCGCGGCCACCGGGGCCGTCACTCTGCCGCGCTATCTCATGGTCCGCTTTCGCTGGGGCGGCCGGGCGGTCGGTCCGGCCGCCGGACGGGGTCGACGATCTGCCCGCACGACCACCGAAACGGCCGTTCCGGTTGCCCCGGCGGAACATCCGGACATCCCGGGGCGCGGGGAGACCCCTGTCGAGCCGACGCCGGTCACGAGATATCTTGATGTCGAGCAATGTTGCAGACGTGGAGCGGAGCACCCGGTGACTGACTCGACCATCATCTATACGCACACTGACGAGGCCCCGGCCCTGGCGACGTATTCCTTCCTGCCGGTGGTCCAGGCGTACGCCTCGCAGGCGGGTGTCGCCGTCCAGACGCGGGACATCTCACTGGCCGGGCGGATCATCGCCGTGTTCCCGGAGTACCTGACCGAGGACCAGCGGATCCCGGACGCGCTGAGCGAGCTCGGTGAGCTGGCCAAGACGCCCGAGGCCAACATCATCAAGCTGCCGAACATCTCGGCGTCCATCCCGCAGCTCAAGGCCGCGGTCGCCGAGCTGCAGGCGCAGGGCTACGCGCTGCCGGCCTACCCGGACGACCCGAAGACCGACGAGGAGCGGGACATCCAGGCCCGCTACGACAAGGTCAAGGGCTCCGCCGTGAACCCGGTCCTGCGCGAGGGCAACTCCGACCGCCGCGCCCCCGCGTCGGTCAAGAACTACGCGAAGACCCACCCGCACCGCATGGGCGCCTGGTCGCCGGAGTCCAAGACCAACGTCGCCACCATGGGCGTGGACGACTTCCGCTCCACCGAGAAGTCGGTCGTGATCTCCGAGGCCGGCTCCCTGCGGATCGAGCTGGTCGGCGACGACGGCTCCACCCAGGTGCTGCGCGAGTCCGTCCCGGTCCTCGAGGGCGAGGTCGTCGACGCCTCCGTCCTGCACGTCGCGCCGCTGCGTGAGTTCCTCACCGCGCAGATCGCCCGGGCCAAGGCCGAGGGCGTGCTGTTCTCCGTGCACCTCAAGGCCACGATGATGAAGGTCTCCGACCCGATCATCTTCGGCCACGTCGTGCGTGCCTTCTTCCCGAAGACCTTCGCGCAGTACGGCCAGGTGCTCGCCGCGGCCGGCCTGACCCCGAACGACGGTCTGGGCGGCATCTACAAGGGCCTGGAGTCCCTGCCGGAGGGCGCCGAGATCAAGGCCTCCTTCGACGCCGAGCTCGCCGAGGGCCCGGCGCTGGCCATGGTCGACTCCGACAAGGGCATCACCAACCTGCACGTGCCGTCCGACGTGATCGTCGACGCCTCGATGCCGGCCATGATCCGCACCTCCGGCCACATGTGGGGCCCGGACGGCCAGGAGGCCGACACCCTCGCGGTGCTGCCGGACTCCTCCTACTCCGGCGTCTACCAGGCCGTGCTCGACGACTGCCGCGCCCACGGCGCCTACGACCCGTCGACCATGGGCTCCGTCCCGAACGTCGGCCTCATGGCGCAGAAGGCCGAGGAGTACGGCAGCCACGACAAGACCTTCGAGATCCCGACCACCGGCACGGTCCGTCTCGTCGACCAGGCCGGCAACGCGCTGATCGAGCAGACGGTCTCCGCCGGCGACATCTTCCGCGCCTGCCAGACCAAGGACGCCCCGATCAAGGACTGGGTGAAGCTCGCCGTCACCCGCGCCCGCGCCACCGGCAGCCCGGCCGTGTTCTGGCTGGACGAGACCCGCGCCCACGACGCCAACCTGATCGCCAAGGTCAACGCGTACCTGCCGGAGCACGACACCGAGGGCCTGGACATCCGGATCCTCAACCCGGTCGAGGCGACCAAGCTGTCGGTGGAGCGCATCCGCCGCGGCGAGGACACCATCTCCGTCACCGGCAACGTGCTGCGCGACTACCTGACCGACCTGTTCCCGATCCTGGAGCTGGGCACCAGCGCCAAGATGCTGTCGGTCGTCCCGCTGATGGCGGGCGGCGGCCTGTTCGAGACGGGCGCCGGCGGCTCCGCGCCGAAGCACGTCCAGCAGCTGGTCAGGGAGAACTACCTGCGCTGGGACTCCCTGGGCGAGTTCTTCGCGCTCGTGCCGTCCTTCGAGCAGTACGCCGAGTTCACCGGCAACACCCGCGCCAAGGTCCTGGCCGACACGCTCGACCGCGCCACGGCCACCTTCCTGAACGAGGACAAGTCCCCGACCCGTCGCGTCGGCGGCATCGACAACCGCGGCAGCCACTTCTACCTGTCCCTGTACTGGGCGCAGGAGCTGGCCGCGCAGACCGACGACGCGGACCTGGCCAAGGCCTTCGGCCCGCTCGCCGAGACCCTCGCGGCGAACGAGCGGACCATCGTCGACGAGCTGAACGCCGTCCAGGGCAAGCCCGCCGACATCGGCGGCTACTACCAGCCCGACCCGGCGAAGGCGGCGGCGTTCATGCGCCCGTCGACCACCTGGAACGAGGCCCTGGCGTCCCTGAGCTGACGCACCGGAACTCCCACCTCCGCCCCGGCCGGGCCTCTCCCGGCCGGGGCGGTCGTGTGTCCGGCGGGCGGTCGTCCCCGGTCGCCACGTCCCCGGCCCCGTCCCCCGTCGGCCGTCCCCCCGCCCGCCGTCCCTCGTCCGCCGTCCCCATTTCGCCTGCGCCCGTGACGGCAGCGGCCGTGCAGATCACCCGGCGGGTCGGTGTGGCATCTTGATCATGCGCCACGCCACCGACAACGTCCCCGGGAGCAGCCTCGTGACCCCTGCCGCACCGTCGTCCTTCTCCTTCCTCCCCGGCGCCGCCGACTCACCGGTGATCCTCCATGTGCCGCACTCGGCGCGGGAGATACCGGCCGGGGTGCGGGCGGACATCGTGCTGGACGACGCGGCGCTGGAGCGGGAGCTGGACCACATCACCGACTCCCACACCGCCGAGATCGCCGAGGCGGCGGCCCGGCTGGCGGGAGTGACGCCCTGGCGGTTCGTGAACCGGCTGTCGCGGCTGGTCGTCGATCCGGAGCGGTTCCCGGACGAGCGCGAGGAGATGCGGGCCGTCGGCATGGGGGCCGTGTACACCCGGACCACGCACCGCGAGGTGCTGCGGTCGCCGGGCACCGACCCCGAGCCGCTCGTCGCCCGCTACTTCCGGCCGTACGCGCAGGCGATGACCGACGCCGTCGCCGAGCGGCTGGCGGCCGTCGGACGGGCCGTGGTCGTCGATGTCCACTCCTACCCCGCGAAGCCGCTGCCCTACGAGCTGCACGGCGAGGGACCGCGCCCGCCGGTCTGCCTCGGCACCGACGCCTTCCACACGCCGCCGGAGCTGCTCGCCGCCGCGCGGAAGGCGTTCGGGGAGGCGGTCGCGGAGATCGGGCTCGACAGCCCGTTCGCCGGGGCGTACGTGCCCCTGGCGCACTACGGGAAGGAGCCGCGGGTGAGCGCGCTGATGGTGGAGATCCGGCGGGACACGTACATGACCGAGCCGGGCGGACCGGCCGGACCGGGGCTCACCCGCCTCGCCTCGGCGCTCGCGGCCCTCGTGGACGCCGTCACCCGCTGACCCCGCACCCGCCGCCGCCCCGACCGGCCGCCGGAACCCGGCGACGGCGGACGACGCCACGGAGGAGACCGCCCGGCCGATCGGCCGCCGCACCCGGCGCCGGCGTGTCCTCGGGGACATGCCGCCGGTCGGCTGCCGGGCCGCGGCCCGTCGTCGGGGACGACCGGGCCGCCGCACGGCGGAGCACCGCCGTCCGGAGGCCGCCGAGCCCCGTCCCTCGCCTCCGGCGCCTCTCGGTGGCGGCCCCGGCGGTCCCCGGACCGTGGGTGTCAGGCCCGCAGCCACTCCGTCACGACGACCTCCGCCGCGGTGCGCAGCCGCAGGGCGAACGGGCCGCCGGGAGGCGCGTCGCAGGCGAAGCGCCCCATGTCGTCGGCGGTGAGCGAGGCGCCCGCCCGTGGGCCGTGCAGCACCTCGATCGAGGCCGTCTGGGGCGGCAGCAGCTGACCCATCAGCCCCTCGTCGGTCACCTCCACGTCGACCGTCAGACCGCCCGTGTGGAAGGTCAGCATGCGGGGCACGTCCACCGCTCCCCGGACCGGGATGGCGTCGACCAACGAGTCGAACGTCAGCTCAGCGATCCGCGCGTCCAGGTCGTGCAGCGCGTAGGCCTCGATGGCGGCCCGCCGCAGCTCGGCGGGGACCGGGTCCAGGATGGCGGCTGCCTGGCGGAGCTCCTCCTCCAGCCGGTCGTGGTCGAACTCCTCGTCGACGAAGGGGACTTCGCCGAAGAAGTCGTCCTGCTCCTCGTCGTTCCTGCCGTTCCTGCCGTTCATGCCGTTGCTGCCGTTCATGCCGTTCACAGGGCTCCCCGTGCGTCGAGTCGGGCGCGCAGGCGGCGCAGACATCGCTGGCGCATCGGTCCGATGCTGCCGACGGCGATGCCCAGGGCGGCCGACACCTCCTGATAACTGGGCGGCGGCGAGGCGATGAGGACCCGCAGCAGCTGTCGGCAGCGCTCGCCCAGCGCTTCGAACTCCTGCCACAGGAACCGCACCCGCTCGCTCTGCGCGGCCGCCTCCTCCGAGTCGAGGACCGACTGCTCGGGCGTCAGATCCTCACTGGCCCGGTCGAGCAGCAGGGGATCGTCGGTGGGGGTCAGCCGCCTTAAGCTCTTGATCACTTTCAGGCACTCGTTGCGCGCGGTGCTCGCGAGCCACGAACCGGCCTTGTGCGGCTCCCGGATCCGCCCGAGATGCTGGGCGAAGCGGAACCACACGGTCTGGTAGACCTCGTGCCCGTCGGCGTCGGAGAGCCGGTGCGCGCGCACGACCGACCACACCAAGGGGCTGAGCCCGTCCACCAGCGCTTTCCAGGCCGCCGTGTCACCGTCGACGGCGGACTGGACGAGCGCGCCGACATCAGTACGGTCCACGGCCCCACCCCTCGTGTACGGCCTGTCATCGTACGCCGTGGCGGGGCCCCGGTCCGACGTCATGCCGCCCTCACGCCGGACCGACCTGGACCGGCTCCCAGGTGGGCGGGAGCAGGGCCGGCACGTGCGCACCGCGCACCTCGGCGAACTCGGAACCGGTGGCGAGGAGTTGGCGGGCGGCGGCCCGTGGATCGGTCAGCCCGTGCGCGGTCATGTGGGCCGCGACCAGCCCGGCCACCACGGGGGTCGCGAAGGAGGTGCCGCTCCAGGACGCCAGGCCCTCGAACATCACCTGGTCCGGCTTGCCCGGGGTGACCTGCTGCGCCTCGCTCAGCACACCGGTGTGGCGCGGGGACCGGCAGGTGCAGGTGTAGGTGAAGCCGTAGCGGCAGGCCTCGTAGGTGGAGTGCTGGTAGACGTACGGGACGGGGGTGTCGAAGCCGGTGAGGGCGCTGGTGAGGCGCTCGCCGGGGGCGTACGCCCGCACCCAGGGGCCGTGGTTGCTGAAGCAGGCGCCGAACGCGCCGTCGCCGCGCAGCGCGCCCACCGACAGCACCGCGTCGGCGTACTCGGGCAGCGAGGCGTAGGCGGCGGGCCAGAAGGGCGCGGCGCTGCCGTTGTTGCCGGCGGCCGCGACCAACAGGGTCTGCCGGTCCCGGAGTTCCTCCATGAACGCGGCCACGCCGAGCAGGCCGTCCACCCGGCCGTTGGACGTGCCCGCGGAGAGGCTGATGATGTCGGGCCAGCCGTCCTCGACGGCGTCGAAGAGCCGCTCGCCGAACTCGGACTCCAGGATCGCGCCGGCGTCGTTGAGGGTGCCCCGCACGGTGACGTCGGTGTCCGGCGCGACGGCCGCGACGAGCCCGGCGATGAACGTGCCGTGGCCGACGTACTGCTGGAGGATGCCCTCCTCGTCGGTCTCCCTGACCTGGGCGTCGCCCTCGGTACGGGCCAGCAGCGGGTAGGAGCGGTAGTCGTGGGTGAGCCCGGTGTCGATCACGAGCACGCCGACGGGAGCGGCGCCCTCCGCCGCCTCCGCGGCGCGGGCCGCCGGGGCGGGGTTGGGCCGGGCGCTGCGCGGGGCGGGCACCGGCTCGTCGCCCGGGCAGGCGTTGACGGCGATCGACACCAGGTGGTTGCGGCTGATCAGACGCCGGCCGGCCCGCCCCTCCGTCTCCCGCAGCGCGCGCAGGGCCCCCGCGACGGTGTGGT
This sequence comes from Streptomyces sp. 3330, assembly GCF_031456635.1. Taxonomy (NCBI): domain Bacteria; kingdom Bacillati; phylum Actinomycetota; class Actinomycetes; order Kitasatosporales; family Streptomycetaceae; genus Streptomyces; species Streptomyces sp. 3330. Next base: position 61,554 of record NZ_JAVDVA010000014.1, on the reverse strand, counting down.
CGGCGCCCCGGCCGCCCTCCCCCGGGTCCCCCACCCGGATGCGGGTGATGCCGGAGCGGTTGGTCTCCGGGCCCGCCCGGCGCACATGGTCCGGGACCAGTCCCTCGGTCGCGGTGAAGTGCGAGCGGACCGCGTCCTCGACGACCCGGGCCTCCTCGCCGTCGCGCGCGATGACGACGCCCTTCTCGTAGATGAACTCGGCGGAGTCGTCCGGTCCCATCGCCAACGGGACGTCGGGCAGCGCACGTCGGAGATGGTCGAACTGCTCGTGGAATCGCTGAGGTGCCATGGCATGTCCTCCCCTACAGCCGGTGGTTCGACAGCAAGACCCGCGGGACGGCCGTCTGATACAGGTGGTGCGACGGCGGATGGGGGTGGTGCGGTTGCGGCCGCGCGCCCCCCGGCGACGCCGATGCCGTTGACACGACGTCCAATTGTTACTGGTGGATACGGTGCCGAACCGGTGTGGCGTGCAGGCCGGAGCACTACCATCCGTGGAGTGACAGCGGGAAACGACTCGGTTCTCGAACTGCTGCCGATGGTGTTCGCCGCCCCGGGCGACGCGTTGTCGCGGGCGGAACGAGTGCTCGACACCGATCCGACGCCGTTGCACGCCTCGGTCGCCCACCAGGTGATCGGCATCTGGCAGCGGGACTGGGGCGACATGCGTCTCGCCCTGGACCATCTGCGGCGCGCCCGGGACCTCGCGGCGCGCGCGGACTCTGCCGAGCGGGAGGCGGACGTCCTCGGCACGCTCGGCGTGGCGCTGGTGCACGCGGGCCGCACCCGGCAGGGGCTCGCCGCCTTCGAGCGGGGGGTCGAGCGCGGCTCCGGCCACACCCGCGCGCGGGTGATGTACCGGCGGGCCTACTCCCTGTGGGTCCTCGGCCATCATCGGGAGGCGCTGGAGGACCTGCGCCGGACGATCCCGGTGCTGCGCCAGGCCGACGACGTCATCTGGACGGCCCGCGCCCTCACCCTGCGCGCCACCGTGCACCTGGCCGTCGGGGCGGTGGACCGGGCCGAGGCGGACTTCACGGCGGCCGAGGCGCTGTGGGAGACCACCGGCCAGGAGCACGACAAGGCGGACGCGGTGGAGAGCCGGGGGCTCGCCGCCTTCCGCTCCGGGGACGTTCCGGCCGCGCTGCGGCTCCTCGACGAGGCGGAGGAGCGGTACGCGAAGCTCGGCACGCCGACGTTCATGCTCAACATCCGGCGCTGCGAGGTCCTGATGGCCGCCGGTCTCGCGCCGGAGGCGCTGGCCGAGGCGGACGCGGCGATCGCCGTGCTGGACGGCATCGGGGGGCAGTCCACGCGCAAGGCGGAGCTGCTGCTGGCGGCCGCGAGGGCGGCGCGGCTGGCGGGCGATCCGGGAACGGCGATCGCGCGCGCGGCGGTGGCCGAGCGGCTCTTCGCGGGGCAGCGGCGCACCTGGTGGGAGACGCACGCACGGCTGGTGCTGATCGAGGCGCGGGTGGCCACCGGGCGCGGCTCGGGGCGGCTGGTCGCGGACGCCGTCCGGCTCGCCGAGCGGCTGGCCTCCTTCCAGGCGCCCGCCGCACCGGAGGCGTGGCTGCTGGCGGGCCGGATCGCGCTGGACCTGAGCTGGACGACGGACGCCGAGCGGTACCTCCAGATCGCGGCCCGCAGCCGGCGCAGCGGGCCGCCGCTGGCCCGGATGACGGGCTGGGCGGCGCAGGCCCTCTGGGCGCGGGCCACCGGCTCGGGCCGGGGCGTGCTGGAGGCCTGCCGGCGCGGGCTCGACGTCCTCGACGACCACCGCACGACGCTGGGCGCCTCGGAGCTGAGGGCCCGGGCCACCGCGCAGGGCGCCGAGCTCGCGGCGCTGGCCCAGGAGGTCAGTCTGGAGCGGGGCGGGCCACGGCAGTTGCTCGTGTGGAGCGAGCGGTGGCGGGCCACGGCGCTGTCGACGCCGCCCACCCGGCCGCCGGCCGACCCGGCCCTGCTGAGCGGGCTGACCGCCTTCCGGGTGATCGCCGCCCGCGCGGACGCGGCCCGGATGGACGGCAGGCCGGTGCCGACGCTGGAACGCGAACAGCGCCGCCTGGAGCGGGAGATCCGCTCCCGGACCCTGCACATGCGCGGGGTCACGCCCTGGGGCGGTGACCGCTTCGGCGGCGACCGGCTCGACCCGGGCCGGCTGCTGGAGCGGCTGGGCGACGGACGGCTGGTCGAACTGGCCGTGCTGGACGGGCGGGTCCAGGTGCTGCTGTGCGGAGGCGGGCGGGTGCGCCGGTTCGCGGGCGGGCTGCTGGCCGAGGCCGAGCGGGAGGCCGAGCACGTCCAGGCCGGGCTGCGTCGGCTGGCCCACCCCGGCGCCGACGCCAGGCTGCCGGTGGTGGAGGCGGCGGGACGCAGGCTGGAGGAACTGCTGCTCGGCGAGGCGGCTAGGCAGCTGGGCCCGGGTCCGCTGGTCGTGGTGCCGCCGGCCCGGCTGCACCGGGTTCCATGGGCGCTGCTGCCCTCGCTGCGGGAGCGGGTGGTCAGTGTGTCGCCGTCGGCGGGCGGCTGGCTGCGCGCGCGGGACACCGAACCGCCCCCGGGCGGGCGTCAGGTCCTCGTGCGGGGCCCGGGGCTGGCGTCCTGCGGGGCGGAGGTGCCGGAGGTCGCCGGGCGGTACGGCAGGCCGGTCGTGCTGGAGCAGGAGGACGCCCATGTCTCGCGTGTGCTGCAGGAGTTGGACGGCGCCGCGCTGGCCCACATCGCCGCGCACGGCACGTTCCGCGGCGACAGCCCGATGTTCTCGTCCCTGCGGATGGCGGACGGCCCGCTGATCGTCCACGACTTCGAGCGGCTCGCCCGCAGCCCGTACCGGATCATCCTCTCCAGCTGCGACACCGCCCGGCTCGCCTCGGTCGGCGCGGACGAACTCCTCGGCCTGGTCACGGCGTTGCTGCCGCTGGGCACGGCGGGTGTGCTGGCGAGCAGCGCACCCGTCAACGACGCGGCGGTCGTCCCGCTGATGCTGGCCCTGCACAAGGGCGTCAGCGCGGGCCTCTCCCTGGCCGAGGCCCTGCGGGACGCCCGTGCCGCGCTGCCGGACGACGCGCTGCACCAGGCGACGGGCTGGGCGTTCACGGCGTTCGGCGCGGCGTGAGCGGGCCCGGCCCCGACTCCCCTCCCGGGCCCGGGGTGGTCAGGCCGGTTGCTCCACCAGCCACGGAAGGGCGCCGCGGTCGCCCGCGCCGAGCCGGGTGTAGGCGCCGTAGAGGTGGTTGCCGACGGTCCGGACGGACAGGGTGAGGCGCTCGGCGATCTGCCGGTTGCTCAGGCCCGCCGCGGCGAGGGTGACGATCTGCCGCTGGCGTGCGGTGAGTTCGCCCAGGACCAGACCGGACAGGGCCGGTGTGCGGGCCCCCTGGCAGCGCCGGGCCAGGGCGACGGCGCGGGTACGGGCGGTGCGGGCCGCGCCCGCGTCCCGGTGGACGCGTACCGCCTGCGCGTACGCCTCGGCGGCGAAGAGCAGGAATCCGCGCTCCTCCAGCTCGGCGGCCACCAGGTCGAGCGCGGGTCCGTCACCCCGGGCCAGCGCCCGGGCGTGCCGGTCCAGGCAGCCCCCGGCGGGAAGAAGGCGGACCGCGCTCAGGGGAGCGCCGAGACGCACGGCGTCGTAGGCGGTGTAGGGGTCGCGGGCGGTGTACGGGGCGTCGGTGGTGAGAGGGTCGCGGGCGGTGTGGGGGGCGCGGGCGAACCGCCCATCGCCGGACTCGGGCGACTCACGGGACGCGCGGGGGCCGGTGGCGCCCGTGCGGGGAGCCGCCGGCTCGATGGCGTCGAGGATCTTCAGGGCCGTGTCGAGGTCTCCGCGGGCGGCCGGCGGCCACGCGGAAGTGGCGGGGTGCTCGGCGAGGAGGTCGATCGACGGTCCCGTCTCGCCCGACTGGGCCGCCGACAGGGCGAGTTCGGTGCGGCAGGCGCGGTCCTGCGGGGCCGATGCCAGGCCTTCCCTCGCCCAGGCCGCCGCCTCGCGCAGTTCTCCCCGCAGCCGTGAGAACCGCGCGCGGACGGCGGCGTACCACGGCGGTACCGGTTCCCCCTCGGCGACCAGCCACTCCCCCACGGGCGTGGGCGTCGTGCGGACGTCGGCCCGCTCGATGCGGCGGATCAGTCCGGCGGCCTCCGCGTCGAGGGCGGACGCGGTCGACCGTCGTCGCCCGGTGAGCCGCCGGGCGCGCAGCCGGCCCGCCTCGGCACGCAGGACCGGGCCGTGCAGCGGGTGCGCCAGGCGGACGGTCGTGTCGTCGGCGACGTCGAGCAGGCCGTCCGCCTCCAGGCGTTCGAGGATCCGCAGGTCCAGCGTGTCCGACGGCAGCGACAGCGGTTCGGCGAAGGCGAGCCGGTCGAGGATCTCGCGTTCGTCCGGGCAGGTGCGGGCGAGCACGGCAGCGGCGCGTTCCCGCAGGGCCGGGGTCACCGGGACCCGGCCGCGCCAGGTCCGCTCGTCGGTGTCCGCGTCCCCGGCCACGAGTCCCTGCTCGCGCAGCGCGTCCAGCAGGTCGCGCAGGAGGCGCAGATCGCCGCCGCACAGACGGTGCAGCCGGTTGACGGCGAGGGGGTCCAGAGGGCCGCCGACGCCCGCGATCAGAAGGGACGCGATCTCCTCGCGGGGCAGCGGCTCCAGGGCGAGCCGGGGCAGCAGTCCACCGGTCCACAGCCGGGCGACCGCGCCGGGCGGGCGGGCGCCGTCCGGGACGACGACCAGCAGACGGGTGCGGCCCTGGACGGCCAGCTGGTGGAGCAGGGCCGCGGAGGAGCCGTCCAGCAGATGCGCGTCGTCGACCAGCAAGTGCCGTACCCCGGTGAGGAGTTGTACGGCGCCGTGCAGGGTGACGCCCTCGGGGAGCAGATGGGCGAAGGCGGCGAACGGCAGGTCGCGGGTTCCGGGGGTGCCGGCCACCCGCACGCAGTCGGTGCCGCGGACCGCCTCCATGGCCAGCCGGGTGCGGCCGCAGCCCGCCGGTCCGGTGATGACCAGGCCGGGCCGCCCCACCGCCAAGGAGCGGCGGACGAGCTCCAGTTCCTCGTCCCGGCCCGTGAAGGGCCACGGCAGTCGCAGGGTCCTGTCTGAGGCTTCGAACGTCGTCACCTCAATGGGACTCCGCGTACTCACGCCTGATACAGGGTGACTTGAGTAGCCCCCGACTCAGGCCGGGCGGCCGCCCCGCACGGCAACCTGGAGCCCATGACCGCCCGCTACTGCTCGCTCGCCCAGCAGTCGGCCCCCGCTTTCGCGCCGGGGCTGGCCGCCGAACGGCTCGGCGCGCTGATGAGCGGGCGGCGGATGTGGGTCAACGGCACGGTGCTGCACTACTGCTTCCTGGACGGCGAGAGCGCCGGGTCGGTCATCGCCCTGCCGGGTTCCGGGGGCACCCGCTGGGTGTCCTGGGTCGGCGGCGAGGACCAGCGGGACGTCGTGCGGGACTGCTTCCGCGAGTGGCGGGAGCTGGGCATCGGGGTGTCCTTCGTGGAGGTCGCCGACCGTTCGGAGGCGGAGCTGCGCATCGGTTTCCAGCCGGGTGACGGGTCCTGGTCGGCGGTGGGCCGGGACGCGTTGTCGGCCGGGCTCAACGAGCGCACCATGAACTTCGGCTGGGATCTGACCGCGCCCGGGGAGCGCGCGACGGCCCTGCACGAGATCGGGCACGCGCTGGGCATGCAGCACGAGCACCAGAGCCCGTTCGCCGGCCTGCACTGGGACGACGAGGCCGTGTACGCCGAGCTGGCGGGCCCGCCCCACCACTGGAGCCGGGACAGGACCTGGTTCAACGTGCTGCGCAAGCTGGACCCGTTCGAGGTGAACGGGTCGGTGTGGGACCCGCAGTCCGTCATGCAGTACCCCTTCTCGGCGGGACTGATCCTGGAGCCGGAGCAGTTCCGCGGGGGTGTGCACCCGTCCGGCGGGCTGTCGGCGCTGGACAAGGAGTTCGTCCTCGGCTGGTATCCGCCGCCGGTCGGCGCGCGGCCCCCGGCGCTGGCACCGTTCCGTTCGGTGCCGCTGTCGCTGGGGCCGGGCGAGCAGGTCGACTTCACCGTGGCGCCGCGCGAGACCCGCGAGTACACCTTCGCCACCTTCGGGGAGAGCGACTCCCTCGTCGTGGTGTTCGAGGAGCGGGACGGGGAGCCCCGCTTCCTCGCGGGGCACGACGACGGAGGCACTCCGCACAACGCCACGATCAGGGTCCGGCTCGTCAGGGACCGCCGCTACTTCGTCCGCGTACGCCTGTACTCCGGCTGGGGTTCGGGCGAGACGGCGGTCATGTGCTGGTGAGCCGCGAGGCCACCCGCAGGAACCACAGTCCGGCGCCGGGGGAAGCGCCGGGGACGCGTCGCCTTCGGGGGAGGGGGACGCGTCCCCGGCCACACCGGGTCCGCCGTGCGCGGGCGGGCCCGCCCGGTGTGTCTCCCTCGTGCGAACAGGCAGGCCGGGGCGGGGACAGGAGCGTCCGGCCGGTGTGAGCATGACGGCATCCTTCCGGGAGCCGATCGCGCGGACCGGCGGGTACTGACGGTCTGTCTGGCGGCCGGGGGCGACGACCCTGCTGGACCGGGCGGTCCTCAACATCGCCGTCCCCGCGCTGTGCCAGTCGTTTGCGCGCGGCGGGGCTCTGGTCGCGCTGTGCGGTCCCGGGACGGGCCGGCCGCTGTGCCCGCTGCTGAGCGCGCCGTGCGGAGCGGTCACCCTGTGGCTGGCGTACGAGTACTGCGTCGGGCATGCCGAGTGGGGGCGTTGTCGAGCACCTCGCGGAAGCGGTCCCGCGTGGGCTTCAGGACGCCGGTGACCGGTCCGGGCGGTGCACGATCAGGGTGATGGCGAGGAACTTCACGAGGCCGCCCGGGCGGCGCCGGCCGCCTCGTCCGGGTGGGCGAGGCCGAGGTGGTCCCGGAGTGTGGTGCCCTCGTACTCGGTGCGGAAGACGCCCTGTTCCTGGAGGAGCGGGACGACCTGGTCGGCGAACGCGTCGAGGCCGCTCGGGGTGATGTGCGGGACGAGGATGAACCCGTCGGCGGCGTCGGCCTGCACGTACTCGTTGATCGTCCTGGCGACGGTCGCCGGGGAACCGACGAAGTTCTGCCGGTTGCCGGTCTCGATGACCAGGTCGCGGATCGACCAGTTGTTGGCCGCGGCGAGCTCCCGCCACTCGCGGGCCGTGGCGAGCGGGTCGCGGTACATCCGGACCTGGGCGCGGCCGCGGGCGATGTGGTCCCCGCCGGTGTCCGGGTCGATGTCCGGCAGCGGGCCCTCCGGGTCGTACCCGGACAGGTCCCTGTTCCAGACGAACTCCAGGTGCTTGAGGGCGGTGGCGCCGCTGACCTGCCGGCGGCGCACGTCCCTGGCGATCTCCTCGGCCTCGGCGTCGGTGTCGCCGAGGACGAAGCTCGCGGCGGGCAGGATCAGCAGCTCGTCGGCGCGCCTGCCGTACCTGGCGAGCCGTGACTTGACGTCGGTGTAGAAGGCCTGGCCGGCGTCGAGGGCCGCGTAGCGGCTGAAGATCGCGTCGGCGGACGAGGCGGCGAACTCGCGGCCCTCGTCGGAGTCCCCGGCCTGGAAGATCACCGGGCGGCCCTGGGGGCTGCGCGGCACGTTGAACCGGCCCTGGATGTCGAACTGCCGGCCCTCGTGGACGAAGGCGCCGGCCTGGGCGTCCCGCAGGAAGGCGCCGGTGCTCTGGTCGGCGACGATCTCGTCGCCCCGCCAGGAGTCGAAGAGTTCGCCCGTGGTGGCGAGGAACTCCTTGGCACGGGCGTACCGCTCGTCCTGCGGGAGGTAGCCGCCGCGGCGGAAGTTCTCGCCGGTGAAGGCGTCCCAGGAGGTGACGACGTTCCACGCGGAACGGCCGTCGGAGAGGTGGTCGAGGCTGGCGAACTGGCGGGCCACCTCGTAGGGCTCGTTGAAGGTGGAGTTGATGGTGCCGGTCAGACCGAGGCGTTCGGTGACGGCGGCGAGCGCGGCGAGGACCGTGAAGGTGTCGGGGCGGCCGACCACGTCCAGGTCGTAGATCTTGCCGCCCTGTTCGCGCAGGCGGAGTCCCTCGGCGAGGAAGAGGAAGTCGAACTTGGCACGTTCGGCGGTCCGCGCGAAGTGGGCGAAGGAGCTGAACTCGATGTGGCTGCCGGCCCGCGGGTCGCTCCACACGGTGGTGTTGTTCACGCCGGGGAAGTGCGCGGCGAGATGGATCTGCTTCTGGGGCTTGCTCATGGTCGTGGGCTCTCCGTCCGGCTCAGACTGCGGCGTAGCGGTTGGCGGGGCGGGGCAGACCGAGCAGCCCGCGCAAGGTGTCGGCCTCGTAGGCGCGGCGGAAGGCCCCGCGGCGCTGGAGTTCGGGGACGAGGCCCCGGGTGACGGCCGGGAGGTCGTGGCCGGCGACGGCCGGGCGCAGCCGGAACCCGGTCAGCCCCGCCGCCTGGAAGTCCTGCAGCAGATCGGCGAGTTGGGCGGGTGAGCCGGCGAACACCCGGGCGTCGCTGCGGTATTCCTCACCGGCGAGGGTGTCGAGGCGGTCGCGCCGGGCGGCGGCCTCGGCCGGGTCGTCGTCGAGGAAGACCACCAGGTCGCCGAAGACGTGCAGCGGCTCGGCGGCCCGCCCGGCCCGCTCCTGCTCGGCACGGATCTCGGCGACGATCGCCCGTGCCTGCGCGGTGTCGTGCGGGGTGACGTACCCGACATCGGTGGCGCGGGCCACCAGACGGTAGGGGACCGTGTCGTGCGCGAGGGCGGTGACCAGGGGCTGGCCCTGCGGCGGGCGCGGCGTGATGGACGGCCCCTTGACGCTGAAGCGACGGCCCTCGAAGTCGATGTGGTGGAGCTTGTCGCGGTCGACGAAACGGCCCGTCGTCACGTCCCGGATCTCCGCGTCGTCCTCCCAGCTGTCCCAGAGGCGGCGCACGACCTCGACGTAGTCGGCGGCCTCGTCGAACAGCTCGGTCACCAACTCCTGGGCGGCCGGGGCGTCGTAGGCCCCGATCCGGGGGATCGTGCGCCGGCCGAAGTGGGCGGCTTCGGCGGGGCGGGCGCTGACCTGCACCCGCAGACCGGCGCGGCCGGTGCTCACGTAGTCGAGGGTGGCGATCGCCTTGGAGAGGTGGAACGGCTCGGTGTGCGTCGCCACCACGGTCGGCACCAGGCCTATGTGACGGGTGAGCGGGGCCACCCGGGAGGCGACGAGGACGGCGTCGAGCCGGCCGCGCACCTGGTCGGTGCGGTCGTCCGGGTCGAGGAAGTGGGAGGACTGCAGCCCGAGGCCGTCCTCGAGGGTCACGAAGTCGAGCAGTCCGCGCTCGGCCTCGGCGACCAGGTCGGCCCAGTATCCGGCGGTGAACAGCTCACGGGGTCGGGCGGCGGGCTCGCGCCAGGAGGCGGGGTGCCAGCCGGTGCCGTCCAGAGCGACGGCGAGATGCAGCGGGGAGGAGGTCGAGGACACGAGGGTGCCTTCCTGGAGGTCCGTACGAGAGCGCCGGCCTGCGCGCGGAGACGGCGCGGGCGTCCGGCGGGTCGCGAGCGCGGCGGGAGGGGTGTCCCCCGGGCCGAGGCGGGGGAAGGGTGTCCTCCGGGCGGAGGCGGGGGGACACCCGGGCGGAGGCGGGGGGGAGAGGGTCAGGAGCGACAGAGCGCGCCGGCCACGCGCTGGAGGTCGATGTGGGGCCGGGAGTGGAGGTGCACGGCACGGCGTATGCGGGTCACGTCCGCACCTCCCTCGTTCCGGGCGCCGGGGGGCGCCTCACCCATCTCGTCATGACTCACAACGCCCTGGCCCCGGCGGATGTTCCCGGGGTGCGCACCGACGCGATGGTGGAGCGACGGCGCAGGACGAAGCCGAGGGACTCGTACAGGCGGATCGCGGGCGCGTTGCCGGCGGCGGCGTGCAGGAACGGGGTGTCGCCGCGGTCCCGGATGCCGGCGCCCACCGCGCGGATCAGCCGGGTGGCGAGGCCGCCCCCGCGGTGGGCGGGGTCGGTGCAGACGGCGCTGATCTCGGTCCAGCCGGGCAGCCGCAGCCGCTCGCCCGCCATGGCGATCAGGCGCCCCTGGTCACGGATGCCGAGGTAGGCGCCGAGAGCGACGGTCCGCCGGAGGAAGGGCCCGGGGCGGGTGCGGGCGACGAGGTCGAGGATCTCCGGCACGTCGTCGGGGCCGAGCCGCACGGCCTCGGGCGCCGGTTCGGCGCGGAAGGCCGCGGTGGCGGTCAGCTGGACGCCCTCTCCCCCGCCGATGACCTCCCAGCCGTCGGGGACGCGCTCAACGGGCTTGACGCGTACGGCGGTTCCGGGGCCGACGAGGGTGAGCAGGTCGGCCCAGGCGGCCGGGTCCCCGGGGTCGGCGAGGGCGGCGAAGTCGTAGACGTCGGCCGGGTAGCGCGCGGCGCGGCCGACCCGGTCGGCGAGGTGGCCGTGCGGGCCGTCGAGCGCGGCCCACACGGCGTTGTCGAGGGGATGCGGGTGGGTGACGGTCGGAGCTCCGCCTCCGCGGAGGTCGATCGGAGTGGCCACGGAGGCGGAGTCCCTTCCTGTCGTCCGGTCGTCGGTGGCGACCTGCGTGCTGGTGCGTGGTGGTGACGTGTGCTCAGGAGCCGCCGCGCGGTCAGGAGTTGTCGAGCGGCAGCCCGGGCGGGTTGATCTCGGACTTGGCGACGGCCTCGTTGGAGAGGTTGTAGGCCGCCAGCCACTTGGCGTACTGACCGTGCTCGATCAGGTAGTTGATGGCGTCCGCGAGCGGCTCGGCGAGACCGCTGTCCTTCTTGGCGGTGGCGGCGATCAGGCCCTGGAGGCTCTCACCCGCCCCGGAGAAGGTGCCCGCGTTGCGGGTGGCGTTGGCCGTGCCCGCGGTCCGGGAGACGTTGTAGGCGATGCCGGGGTTGGGTCCGAAGTACGCGTCGATCTTGCCGCTGGCGAGCGCCAGGTAGATGCCGTTGCGGTCCGGGTAGTACTTGACGGTGAGCTTCTTGCCCTCGGACTCCAGCTTCTTCTTCCACTCCAGGAGGATCTTCTCCTGGTTGGTGCCGGAGCCGACGGTGACGGTCAGACCGGCGAGGTTCTCGTAGTCGCCGTCGAAGTTCCACGTGCTGGACTTCTTGACCTCCCAGCCGAGGTTGTCCTGGCGGTAGGAGGCGAACTCGTACTTCTTCTTGCGCTCCTCGGTGTCGGTGATGTTCGAGAAGCCGACGTCGACCTTGCCGCTGTCGATGCCGACGAAGAGGTTCTCCCAGGTGAAGTTCTTCGTCTCCGGCTCCAGTCCGAGGACCGCGGCCACCAGCCGGCCGAGGTCGGGCTCGGCGCCGGTGAGGGTCTTCTGGTCGTCGCCGACGTAGGCGAGCGGGGCGAAGCCGGAGGGCAGGGCGCCGATGCCGATGTTCAGCTTGCCGCTCTTCCTGATCGCGTCGGGCAGTTCGGCGCTGATGGACTTGACCTCGGAGACCTTCAGGGCGGTCTCCTCGGCGGCGCCGTTGGACACCCGGCCGATGGTCACGCTGCCGGCGGCGCTGCCGGTCGTGGTGGCGGCCTCGCTGTCACCACCGCAGGCGGCGAGCCCGGTGGCGAGGGTGGCGACCGCGGTCGCCGCGGTGATGCCGCGGATCAGGCTGCGTCGGGTGAAGTGGGCAGACATGGCCGTCCTTTGTCGCTGGTGAGCTGGGTGGTGGCGTGGGGGGAAGTCGTGGGGCGCGTCGGTGCCGGAGCACCTCGCCGTCGGTGTCAGAGCACCTTGCTGAGGAAGTCCCGTGTCCGCTCGTGCCGCGGTCTGTCGAGGACCTCGCCCGGCGGGCCCTGCTCGACGATCTTCCCGCCGTCGATGAAGACGACCCGGTCGGCGACCTCACGGGCGAAGCCGACCTCGTGGGTGACGATGACGAGCGTGGTGCCGCTGGTCGCCAGGTCCTTGATGACGGCGAGGACCTCGCCTACGAGCTCGGGGTCGAGCGCGGAGGTGGGCTCGTCGAAGAGGATCACGCCGGGCCGCAGGGCGAGGGCGCGGGCGATGGCGACCCGCTGCTGCTGGCCGCCGGACAGCTGCCGGGGGTAGGCGGCGGCCTTGTCGGCGAGGCCCACCCGGTCGAGGAGTTCACGGGCCAGTTCCAGGGCGGCGGCCTTGGCGAGTCTCCCGGTGGCGACCGGCGCGGCGGCGACGTTGTCGAGCACGGTCAGATGCGGGAAGAGGTTGAAGTTCTGGAAGACGAAGCCGATCCGGCCGCGCTGGCTCAGGATGGCCCGTTCGCTCAGCTCGCGCAGCCGGTCGCCGTGCCGGCGGACGCCGATCGGCTCGCCGTTGACGCTGACGTAGCCGATCTCGGGCTTCTCCAGGTGGTTGATGACCCGCAGCAGGGTGGACTTGCCGGAGCCGGACGGGCCGAGGATCACGGTGACCTCGCCGGGCCGGACGGTCAGGCTCACCCCGTCCAGGACCCGGTGGGCGCCGTACCACTTGTGCACGTCGTGCACCTCGACGGCGGCGGGCACGATCCCGGCGATCTCGGAGCTCTGCAGGGTCTCGGTGGTCATACGGCGGCCTCCCGGCGGATGCGGGCCCGCAGGTCGGTGAGACCGGTCCGCAGTTTCTGGAGCGGCGTCGGCGGCAGGGAACGCGTGGCGCCCCGGGCGTAGTACCGCTCGACGTAGAACTGGACGACGGAGACGAGGCTGGTCAGGATCAGGTACCAGACGGTGACGACCAGCAGCAGCGGCACGATGTCGCCGGGGTAGGTGGCCCCCATGGTCTGCGCGGTGCCGAACAGGTCGAGCAGGGACACGTAGAAGACCAGCGAGGTGGACTTGACCAGGCCGATCAGCTGGTTGACGTAGTTCGGCGTGATCGACCGCAGGGCCTGCGGGAAGACGATCTTCCAGAACTGGTAGCGCTTGGGCAGGCCGAGCGCGGCGGCAGCCTCGTGCTGGCCCTGGTCGACGGAGAGGATGCCGCCGCGGACCACTTCGGCGGCGTAGGCCGCCTCGTTGAGGCTGAGGCCGACGACGGCGATCACCATGTCGGTGGCCAGCCGCGACTCGTCGAAGCGGAAGAACGCCGGGCCGAAGGGGACCCCCACGCTCAGGGTCTGGTACAGGGCGCTGAAGTTGTAGAGGAAGAGCAGCACCACGATCAGCGGGATGGAGCGCAGCGCCCAGACGTAGGTCCAGCTCACCGCGCGCAGCACCGGGCTCTTCGAGAGCCGGGCGAGGGCGAGCAGGATGCCGCCGAGCAGGCCCAGCACCGCGCTGTAGGCGGCCACTTCGAGGGTGATCAGCAGTCCGTCGAGGATGACCGGCCGCAGGAACCAGTAGCCGAAACGGTCCCACTGGTAGAAGGGGTTGGAGATCAGTCCGTGGGTGAACTGCGCCACCAGGACCAGGGCCACGGCGGTGGCGATCCAGCGTCCGGGCCTGCGCAGCGGCTGGACGCGCTGGGCGGTGCGCTTCTCTGACGGGACGACGGCGGCGGGCGCGGCCTCGGCGAGGGTCACGGCGCCTGGGGGTTCACTCATGAGGGGGCTCCGGCGGGAGTCGGACACCCCGGGTCACGGCGGACGTGCGTGGCCGGACGCGCTTCGGCGGGGCGGTGGGAACCGCTCCGCGGGCGCGAACGGGGCATGGCGCACGGACGCGTGCAGGAGACCGGGGTGGGGCGGACAACGGGACACCGCTCGGGCGGTGTTCGTCAGGAACGCGGAGGCGGGGCTGCGGTGCGAGGGGTTCGTTCAGCCCCGACAGCGGGCACGGCCCGGTGCGGTACACAGTGCGCTGTTCACGCGCAGGAGGTCGACGGCGCGGTTGGCGACGAGGATGTCGAGGTACGGCCGTACGCAGCCCCGGGGGCGACGCGGCGCCGTCCGAAGAGCTGCGTACATGTCCGTCACCATCACTGTTCCGGCCCCCGAGGGGCCCTCGCGCTTACCGATGCGTCATTACCGAAACGTCGGTCCGGTCGTCACCTGGGGCACCCCACCGCGGAGCGAGGGTTGCCGGTCAGCAAGCCAGGGCTTGTCGCTGACGCTCATGACCGTTCTGGGCCGTAAGTAAGACAGTTGCCCGAACGAATGTCAACGGCTGTCCGGTGGATGGACCAGGTCAGGGCCGGTCGACCTGCGGTCGGACCGCCGAACCGTCCGCCGCGTGGGTCTCCCAGTCCAGGATCTGGACGGCGGCGCCGGCGGCCTCCAGGCCCTGGCAACGGGCGTGATGACGGCGGGAGACGGCGTCGAGGTCAAGATGGGCGCCGAAGGCCGGGTGAGCGGCCAGCCGGCGGGCGTAGGCCCAGAGCGCGGGGTGGTCGGCGACGCGGTGCACGGCGGCCGCGTCGAGGTGATAGCGGTGCACGGTGTCGAGTTGGACCAGGGTGACCCACAACTCGACGTCAGCTGCCGTGATCTGATCGCTGATCAGGTACTCGTGGGCACCGAGCCCGCGTTCCAGCACCCCGAGCGTGCCGAGCAGGGTGTCGAGGGCGGCGGCGCGCTCCGCCCCCGCGGTGTCGGCCGCTCCGGCGCGCTGGGCGGCCTCCTCGATGCCCTGGGCGCACATCCGCTCGACGGCCTCGATCTGCGACTCCGCGCCGCACGGGTACAGGGGGGGCCGGCCGGCGCCGAAGCGCCGGGCGAGGTCACGGGCGATGTCGGGGCCGTGGCTGCTGACGATGCGCCCCGACCAGTCGTCGCTGAGCACGGGCGCGAGGGCGGGTCCGGTGTACCGGTGCGCGCTGGCGTCGTACAGCGGACGCAGCGCGGAGTGGCCTCCGTCGGGGCAGTCCGGGACGGCGGGCAGGAAGGTGACCGGGCAGGCCTTGCCCAGGCCGAGGAGGCTGTGGGTGACGGCGATGCGCAGACAGTCGGGGTCGGCCGGGGCCAGATGGAGGCGGTAGCGGCGCGGCACCGCGTAGTGGCCGCTGCGCGCGTCGCGGCCGATCCGGCCCCGGAAGGGGGCGGCGGGTCGGGGGGACGGGTGGGCGGCCAGTGGCGTGACGGACATGACTCTCCCCGGGGGCGGGACGCACGACGGGCGTGCGCGCGGCGGATGCGACGTCGAAGAGGGAGGTGCGGACCTCGTCCGCCCGCGCCGGGTGCGGCCGCGTCCGGGGGACACCGCCGGTGCGGTTCGGCGCGGGGACGGGCCCGGCTCAGTCCTGGAACCTGATGGCGCTGCAGACGCGCTTCAGGTCGATGTGACGGCGGGAGGTGAGAAGGGGTGACGACCACGCCGTGCGGCCCGCTCGGCCGGTGGTCGGCTCCCGTCGCCCCATCGTTTCCCTACCCGTTCACTAGGATTCCCGGATCGAGTGTCGATCCGCCTCGAGCCGCCGTCAAGGGGGCGTCCACCAGGTGAATACCGGCACCCCGGGAAGGGGCCCCGTCACGGCAGGGCGGCGCGGCGGGTGGGGCGGCATCCGCCCCGCCCGGGCCGCCCGGGCCGACGCGCAGGGCGCGGCTCCTCAGCTCTCCCGCCGGGGGCGCCAGAACACCGCCAGCAGCCCGGCCGTCGCGACGACGCCCACCCCGAGCACCACCCCGGCGCCCGTCCAGCCGGTCACCGCGAGGTCCGCGGCCTCGTCCACCGCGTACTCCCCCGGCCCCCAGGCCCCCAGCGCCACCACGAGGACGCCCAGGACGAGGACGTACTCGTAGCCCTCCTTGAACACGAAGAAGCCGTTGCGGCGGTGTGCGAGCAGGCCCGCGACCAGCATCACGGACAGCACGGCCGCGCAGGCCAGCGAGGTGAGGAAACCCGCCACCAACAGCACGCCCGCGCCGAGTTCGGTGAGGACGCTGAGCCATGCCTGGAGTCTCGGGCGGGTGAGTCCGAGCCCGCCGAACCAGCCGGCGGTGCCGGAGATGCCGCCCCCGCCGCGCCAGTGGTTCCAGCCGTGCGCCACCATCACCACGCCGAGCACGACCCGTACGAGCAGCAGCGCGGTGTCCGAAGCCTCACTCATCGCCCAACCCCTTCGCCATCGGCGGCGCCCGTACCCGCGGTCGCGCCCGTGTGCCCGTGGCGTATCACCCGCGGGGTGAACATGGAAGCGAGGTCCGCCGGCCTCTCGGGCCGGTCGGCCGGGGAGACCTCCGCTCAGGTGCGGGACCTGGCCGTCGCGGCGAAGGCGTCGGCGGCGGCGAGGTCGAAATCGCCGTGGTCGCTGCCGAGCCCCTGGGCGACCAGTGCGGCGGCGGCGCTGCCGAGGACGGCGGCGTCGCCCGGCGTGCGGCCCAGGCTCACGCCCCGCAGATAGCCCGCCGAGAAGGCGTCGCCGCATCCCGTGGTGTCGACGACGTCGACCACGAAGGCGGGGACCGGTTCCGCGCCGTCCGCGGTCACCACGAGCGCGCCGTCGCCGCCGCGCGTGACGGCGACGACGCCCGCACCGGCGGCGAGGAGTCTGCGCGCGCCCGTCAGCAGGTCGCTCTCGCCGGTGAAGCCGAGGACCTGGTCCTCGTTGGGCAGCAGATGGTCGATGTGGGGCAGGGCCGCCTCGATCTGCTCGAAGCTGCCGAGGACGCCGGGCGCGAGCAGGTCCACGGACGTGACGACCCCGTGCTCCCGGGCGAACGACAGGATGCGTGCGGCGACGTCGACGCCGATCAACTCCGGTCCGCCCAGGTGCAGATGGTCGGCCTCCGCGAGGGCGTCCCAGGGGACGTCGTCGAGGCCGTAGGTGAGGTTGGCGCCGAGCAGGTGCAGCGAGGGGCGGTCCCCGTTGGGGCGGATCGGCAGCACGCTCGCGGAGGTGGCGGTGTCCGTGCGGCGGACGAGGAACTCCGTGTCGACACCCGCCCGGTCCAGCAGTCGCGCCAGCAGATCCCCGGTCGGGTCGGCGCCGACGGCTCCTGCGCTGCGCACCCGCGCGCCCAGCTTGGCCAGGGTGAGCGCGGTGCCGCCCGCGGTCCCGGCGGCGGTCATCCGGATGTCGTCGACCAGTGTCGCGCCCTGGCCCTGCGGTATCTCCCGCACCGGCCGCACGAGCACGTCCAGCACATGCACGCCCATGGTGAAGACCTTCATCGGCTTTCCCCCTTCATCGGCCTCATCGGCTCTGTTCCTGCGCGGGTGGGACGCGGTGGGTGGTGCCGTAGTCGCGGGCGATCGCGGCCTCGATCACGGCGAGTTGCTGTCGCTCGTCGAGGACGCGGGGCCGGCCCATGGCGGCCGCGCGCTGGTAGACACCGCAGGCCCATTCGAGCAGCAGCGCGTTCTCGACGGCCTTGTCGAGAGTCGGCCCGTGAGTGACCGCGCCGTGGTTCGCCAGCAGGGCCGCGCTGCGCCCGTCGAGCGCGGTGAGGACGGACTCGGCGAGTTCGGGGGTGCCGAAGGTGGCGTAGGGCGCGACCCGCACCGTGCCGCCCAGCGCGAGCAACTGGTAGTGGATGCAGGGAAGTTCGTCGAGGACGCAGGACACCGCGGTGGCCATCGGGGCATGGGTGTGGACGACCGCGCCCACTCCGTAGCGGCGGTAGACCCCGAGGTGCAGCTCCAGTTCCGAGGTCGGCCGCAGGCTTCCGGCCACGATCGTGCCGTCGAGGCCGACGACGGTCACCTGGTCCGGGGTGAGTTCGGCGAGGACCGCTCCGGTCGCGGTGACGGCGACACGGTCCTCGACCCGTACGCTCACGTTGCCTGCCGTGCCGACGAGGAGGCCTTCGGCCCCCAGGCGCCGGCAGACGTCCGCGACGGCGGCCCGCTCCTGACTCAGCGCCGAGCTTGAGGCGGTCATGGGCGCGAAGGTAGCGTAAACCTGAAACAAAGTCACGTTCATGTTTGGAGGCAGTCCTTGGTCCGGGCGACCGCGGGTCCCGGCGGTGGCGTTCCCCTGCGCCGCACGCCCCGCCAGGCACGCAGCAAGGCGCGTCTGGCGCTGATGCTGGAGGCCGCCGAGCGCATCCTGGTCGGCGAGGGCGTCGAGGCGCTCACCACGACGCGGGTCGCGGCCGAGGCCGAGGTGTCGGTCGGCTCGCTGTACCAGTACCTCCCCGACCGTGACGCGATCATCGACGCCCTCGCCGCCGGGTACTTCGCCCGCCTCGAAGGCGTCATGGACGATCTCGTCCGGACGGCGGCGCGGGAGCGGTGGGAGGATCCCGTGGGCGTGCTCGTCGACACGTTCGCCCGCGTCTACCGCACCGAACACGGCTTCCGCGCGCTGTGGTTCGGCAGCGGGCTGACCGAGCGGACGCGGGCCGCGGACCGTGAGCACAAGCGGCGGATGGCCGACGGGGTCCGCCGGGTGCTGGGCGCACTGGGCGTCGCCCCGGACGACGAGACGCTCGCGCGGGCCTGCCATGCCGCGATCCTGGCCGCCGACGCCCTCGCCCAGGAGGCCTTCCGCCGCGACCCGGGGGGCGACACCGGCCTCCTGGACGAGGCGAAGGCGATGCTGCGCTGCTATCTCACGGAGGTCGTCGCGCGCCACGGGCGGCGGTAGCGGAAAGTCTGTGGCCGCCGCCGCGGACCGGTCGGTAACGTCGGGGCCCGCAGCCGACCGCACCCGCGGTCGCGGCACCCGGAGAGCGAATCCCATGACCAGGCAGCACCCCCGAGCCACCACGACCCTCTGGCGTCCCACCGGCCCCAAGGAGCTGGAGCTGGTGCGGGAGCTCGCCTGGCGCGCCTGGCCGCCCCGGCTTCCCGAGCAGCCGATCTTCTACCCGGTCCTCGACGAGGACTACGCCGTCAAGATCGCCCGGGACTGGAACGTCCAGCACGACGGCGCCGGTTACGTGACCCGGTTCGAGGTCGACTCCGCGTTCCTGCGCAGGTATCCCGTCCAGCAGGCGGGCGGCCGGACGATCCTCGAACTGTGGGTGCCGGCCGAGGAGCTGGACGCCTTCAACGCCCACATCGTGGGCGAGATCGAGGTCGTGCACGTGTTCGCCTGACGTCCGGCGAAGGGTGTCCGCACGGTCCCGCCGGTGCTTCCGTCCACCGGCGGGCCGCCCCCCGGACACCCTGACCCCGCGCCGACCGGGAACGCCGCCGACCGGCCGGGGGCGGTGCACCGACCCGGGGGGTTTCCCGGCGACACCGCGTGGCTCGCGCGGTCATCCGGCGATCCGGTGAGTAGTCTCGCGCTGCCTCAAGCCGCACCGCAGCCGAGCCGAATCGGGAGAAGACCCATCAGCGAGCCGAAGCGCGAAGATGCGGGGACCGCTCCGGGAAACCAGCCCCAAGAGGCCGACCAGTTGAGGGACATGCTGCGCCGGCCCGAATACCGGCGGGCGCTGGTGTTCTGCGGCGTGATCGGGATCCCGGTGTCGCTCGTCGCCTTCTGGTTCCTCGTCCTGCTCCACGAGCTGGAGAATCTGCTCTGGGTGGACTGGCCGCACCATCTCGGGTGGACGGATCCGCCCTGGTGGTGGCCGCTCCCGCCGGCCCTGGTGTCGGGCCTGGTCGTGGCGCTGGTCGTGATGCGCTTCCCCGGCCGGGGCGGGCACATCCCGGCGGCGGGACTCCACCCGGGAGGGGCGACGAAGGCCGCGCTCCCCGGCGTGGTCCTCGCCGCGCTGGCCAGTCTGCCGCTGGGAGCCGCGCTCGGGCCCGAGGCGCCGATGATCGCCCTCGGCGGCGGCCTGGCCCTGCTCTTCAGGGACCTCGCACGCGCCCCGGCGACGGAGGCGGGCAACGCGCTGCTCGGCGCCGCCGGCTCCGCCGCGGCCATCTCCGCGATCTTCGGCAGCCCGCTCGTCGCGGCCGTCCTGCTCATGGAGGTGGCCGGGGTGGGCGGCCCCCAGCTGTTCGCCGTGATGCTGCCCGCCCTGCTGGCCAGCGGGGTCGGCGCCATCGTGTTCACCGGCTTCGGCCACTGGACCGGGCTCAAGACCGGCAGCCTCAGCATCGGGCTGCCCGCTCCCCCGCTGCTCGACACCGGGGACGTGGTGTGGTCGCTCCTGATGGCCGTCGCCGTCGGGGCCGTCGTCCACTGGATCATCGTGGGAGGACGGATCACGGCCGGTTTCGTCGCCGCGCGGCCGTGGCGCAACACGGTGCTCTGCGCCCTCGCCGCCGCAGGCTGCGCGTCGCTCTACGCCGTCGCCACCGGCCGTTCGCCGTCGGAGGTCGCGCTGTCGGGCCAGGCGACCCTGGCGCAGCTCGCCGCCGACCCGCACGCGTGGCCGGTGGGCGCGCTGGTCGCGGTCCTGGTGTTCAAGGGGCTGGCTTACGCGCTCTGCCTCGGCAGCCTTCGCGGCGGTCCGGTCTTCCCCTCGCTGTTCCTGGGCGGCGCGGCGGGCGTGCTGCTCTCGCCCCTGCCGGGTCTCGGTGTGGTGCCGGGCATGGCGGCGGGCATGGCGGCCGCTTCGTCCGCCGCGCTCCGGCTGCCCGTCAGCTGCGTGGTGCTGGTCGTCCTCGTCGTGGGCCACTCGGGGTCGGTGCCGGTGATCGTGCTCGCCGCGGTGGTGGGGTTCGTGACCACCGAACTTCTGCCGCAGGGGCCGGGGATCCCCCCGTTCAGCGCGGGATCGCGTCGAGGGCCTCGTCCAGCGTCGTCGCGGCCATGATGAGGGAGAGATGGGTGAAGGCCTGCGGGAAATTGCCGAGTTGCTCCCCGCTCGGCCCGATCTCCTCGGCGAACAGGCCGACATGGTTGGCGTACGTCTGCATCTTCTCGAAGGTGTAGCGGGCCTGGGGCAGCCGCCCCGCGCGGGCCAGGGCGTCGACGTAGAGGAACGTGCAGAGGCTGAACGTGCCCTCGGAGCCGCGCAGTCCGTCGGGGGACGCCTCGGGGTCGTAGCGGTAGACGAGGCTGTCGGAGACGAGGACGCGGTCCATGGCGTCGAGGGTGTTGAGCCAGCCCGGGCTGCGCGGTGACATGAAGCCGACCCGGGGGGCCAGCAGCAGGGAGGCGTCCAGGACGTCACCGCCGTAGTGCTGGACGAGAGCCTGCTGCCTGTCGTCCCAGCCCCGTTCCATGACCTGTTCGAGGATCGTGTCGCGGGCCCGGGTCCAGAGCGCGGTGTCCGCGGGCCTGCTGAACTCGGCGGCCAGTTTCAGCCCGCGGTCGAAGGCGGCCCAGCACATCACCCGGCTGTAGGTGAAGTCCTTGCGGCCTCCCCGGGTCTCCCAGATCCCCTCGTCGGGCCGGTCCCAGGAATCCGCGAGCCAGTCCAGCATCCGGGACAGGCCCTTCCAGCCGTGGTAGCCCGCATGTTCGCCGATCTGGCGGCTCTCGGCCAGGGCGTAGAGGGCCTCGCCGTAGATGTCGAGCTGCAACTGGTCACAGGCGGCGTTGCCCGCCCGGACGGGAGCGGAGCCGCGGTAGCCCTCGAAGTGCTCCAGGATCTCCTCGGTGAGCCGGGGGTCGCCGTCGACGCGGTACATGATCTGCAGGGGTTCCCCGTCCGGTCCTTCGCGGGCCGCCAGCCGGTCGCCGAGCCAGTGGGTGAAGCGGGTGGCCTCCTCCACGAAGCCGAGGTCCAGCAGGGCCCGCACCGACAGGGAGCCGTCCCGCACCCAGGTGTAGCGGTAGTCCCAGTTGCGTTCGCCGCCGACCTGCTCGGGCAGCCCCATGGTCGCGGCGGCGACGGGAGCGCCCGAGGGGGCGTAGGTGAGGAGCTTGAGCGTGATGGCCGAGCGGTGCACCATCTCCGTCCACCGGCCGCGGTAGCGCGAGGTCCGCACCCACTGCTGCCAGAAGTCGACGTTCTTCCAGAGCTCGTCGGTGATGCTCTCGGTGGTCGGGGGCGGGGGCGCCTCCCCGCCCGGCGCGCACGTGCTGAACACGACGGCCGCCGTCTCCCCGGCCCGGAGGGTGACGGCCCCCCGGACGTCGTTGCCGTCCCGCTCGAACGGGACGGTCCCCTGGAGGTGGGCCGTCGCCCCCGGGGCGCGGAACGTGGCCCCGTCGGACGTCAGGTCGAGTTCGTGGGACGCCCGCGCGTAGTCGAACCGCGGACGGCATTCGAGGCGGAAGCGCACCGTGCCGCGCACGGTCCGCACGACGCGCACCAGCCGGTGCCGGTCGCCGGCCGTCGGGCCCGGCAGGACCGGCATGTGGTCGATGATCTCGCCGACCCCGTCGGGTGACATGAACCGGGTCACCACGACGGCGGTGTCCGGATAGTAGAGCTGCTTCCAGGTGCCCTCGGGATGGTCGGGCGCGAGGAGGAAGTACCCGCCGCCGTCGTGGTCGAGCAGTGCGGCGAAGACGCTGGGCGAGTCGAAGCGCGGTGCGGCGAACCAGTCGATCACGCCCTGGGACGAGACCAGTGCGGCGGTCTGGAGGTCCCCCACGAGCCCGTGGTCGGCGATGGGCGGGTAGCGGTCCATGGCGTTCTCCTCAGGCGGCCTCGGCGGCTGCCGTCGGGCGGGGGCCGCGGGTCAGCGCAGCCGTTCCGCGAGGTGGTCGCCGACGCGCAGGGCGTTGGCGATGGCGGTCAGCGAGGGGTTGACCGCCCCGATGCTCGGGAAGAAGCTCGTGTCGACGACGTAGAGGTTGTCCAGGTCGTGCGCCTTGCAGTGGACGTCGAGGGCGGAGCTGCCGGGGTCGTCGCCGAAGCGGACCGTGCCGGCCTGGTGCGCGGTGGCGCCGATGGGCATGCCCTTGTGCAGATAGATGCTGTGCGGCAGGAGTGGGTGTTCGTTCATGCCCAGGTGACCGAGCATGCCCTGCAGCCGGTGCCGCAGCCGGTGCAGTCCGGCGATGTTGTTCTTCTCGTCGAGGGCGAGGTGGATGCCGCCGTCCCGGTCCAGGGTGACGCGGTTGCCGGGGTCGGGCAGGTCCTCTCCGCACAGCCAGAAGTCGACGGCGTGGTGGGCGAGTACCTCGAAGGGCATGTCGGGGGCCACCGCCCCGGCCCAGCGGGGCGCTTCGCCGTGGATCTGCTCGGCGTCGGACTTGCCGAGCATCTGGATGCCGCCGAGGGGGTAGTCCCAGTCGTCGGATCCCAGGTACCAGTCGTGCAGCGCCAGGGTCTTCTGGAACCGGGTGTCGTTCGGTTCCCTGGACACGGCCATCAGGGCCAGGTTGTTGTGCCGCATGTAGTGCCGGCCCACCACGTCCGAGCTGTTGGCCAGTCCCCGCGGATGCCGGGCGCTGGCCGAACGCAGCAGCAGGACGGCGGAGTTGACGGCGCCGCAGGCGACCACCACGAGGTCGGCGCGGAACTCCGCGGTGACGGGGTCCCCCTCTCCCGGCTCCCCCACCGTGGCGACGACCGAGGTGACGCTCCGGCCGGTCGCGTCCGTCTCCAGCCGCCGCACGTCCGCGTGGGTGACCATCTCGACGTTGGGGTGTTCCAGCGCGGGGTCGACGCAGACGACCTGCGCGTCGGACTTGGCGCCGACCAGACAGGGGAACCCGTCGACGCGGTCGCAGCGGATGCAGGCGCTGGTGTGGGCGGCCCGGCCCCGGTCGTCCTGGGTGAGGTCCACGCCGATCGGGAGATGGAAGGGGTGCAGTCCCTGTTTCTCCAGGTCGTCGCTGAGTTGCTGGATGCGCGGCTCGTGCGCGACCGGCGGGTGGGCGTACGGGGCGCCGGCGGGACCCTCGGTGGGATCCTCGCCGTGCCGGCCGTGGACGCGGTAGAGGTGTTCGGCCTGCGTGTAGTACGGCTCGAACTCCTCGTAGCCGACCGGCCAGGCCGGGGACACGCCGTCGTGGTGGCGGAGTTCTCCGAAGTCCTCGGGGCGCAGCCGGAAGAGCGCGGCGCCGTAGAACTTGGTGTTGCCCCCGACGTAGTAGTTGACCTCGGGCGGGAACTCCTTGCCGTCCTTGTCGTACCAGAACTCCGGTGCGCGGTACTTCCCCTTGACGAAGACCGCGGTGGAGTCCCAGTTGTCCCGTTCCCGGGGCAGGTAGCCCCCGCGTTCGAGCAGGAGGATCCGTTTTCCGGTGGGCGCCAGCCGATGGGCGAGGGTGCCGCCGCCCGCACCTGTGCCGATGATGATGACGTCGTAGTACCGCGCGTCGGTCATGCCGGCCACCGTCCTCGGAGCATGCGCCGGTCCTGCCGGGGAGAAGGGCCGTCGGACCCGACCACCAACGTATCCCCGGGAGATGTCCGCGGCGAGTTGGGCCGGTCGGGTGAACCGGGGAGCCGCGGCTTGACGCGTCCGGCGCCCGAGGCGGCTCCCGGCTCCAGTGGCTCCCGGCCACGGCGGCGTACCGCCCGGCGTCACAGGATCGCGAGCGGGTTGACGGGAGAGCCGGTGGCCTCGGGCAGCCGGAGCGGGGCGACGACGCAGAGGAACGACCAGCGGCCTTCCCGCGCGCAGAGCGGCGCGAGGTCCTCGAACCGCAGAGAGTCCAGCAGGTGCAGCCCCATGGCGTGGACGCCCAGCACATGGACCGGGAAGGCGACCCCCGGGACCGCGCTGGGCGCGCTGTCGTTGTTGCCGTCGCCGCCGAGTACCGCCACCTCCCGCTCGGCCAGGAACTCCATGGCCGTCGGATGAAGACCCGCACGGGCGGCGGCCACGTCCCAGGGGCCGAGCTCCTCGCGGCGCCGGCGGTGCCCGACCCGGACGAGCAGGATGTCGCCGCGGCCGACCCGGACGCCCTGCCGCGCCTCGGCGGCGGCGAGGTCCTCGGCCCCCACCCGTGCTCCGGGTTCGAGCCAGGGGACGCCGTGCAGCCGGGGGATGTCGAGGAGGACGCCGCGGCCGACGATGCCGTCGCGGGCGAGGCCGACGGACAGGGCGCTCGCTCCGGCCGGCGACAGCACGCCGCCCGCGGGCACGCCGCCGTGCAGGGTGCCGTCGTAGATGACGTGGCACAGCGCGTCGAGGTGGCTGTCCACGTCTCCGTGGACGTTCATGGCGAAGCGGTCCCGGGCGAACGCCAGTCCGCTCGGCGGGGGTTCGCCGCCGGGCGGGGCGGTGAGCCGGTGCTCGGCCGGGTCGGCGTCGTCAGGTCCGGCACGCGTGTTCACGGGGGCGGCGAGCGACACCGTACGGCCCGACCGCACCTCGCGCACGGCGGCCCGCACCTGTTCGCCGGTGATCGTGTCCAGGGCGCCCCGGGGCGAGGA
The DNA here is from genome assembly GCF_031456635.1 of Streptomyces sp. 3330. NCBI lineage: Bacteria > Bacillati > Actinomycetota > Actinomycetes > Kitasatosporales > Streptomycetaceae > Streptomyces > Streptomyces sp. 3330. The sequence goes on along the minus strand of NZ_JAVDVA010000014.1, from coordinate 36,604 downwards.
GCCGCCGGGGGACGTGTCGCGCAGGCGGCGGTGCAGGCGCCGGAAGTCGGCCTCGCTCAGCTCGCCGGTCGTCCGCATGCCCCCACCCTCCGGCAGGCGCCGGATTCCCGCACGCCGAGTTGCCGGGCCGGGGAAGCGCCGCGTTAATGGGGGGGCGAACCGATCGGCGGAGGTCCGGATGGACATGATCCGTGTTCGGGCGGTCTGCCCGCCGGACCTCACGGAGCGCGCCATGGCCCTGCTGGGCGCCGAGCCGTGCGTGCTGAACCTGCACCACCAGCCGGGCCGGGTACGCAACCCCGACGGTGACGCCATTCAGTGCGACGTCCTGACGGGAGCCGCGAACGAGGTGCTGCGCGGGCTGCGCGAGCTCGGCCTGGAACAGCGCGGCTCCATCGTCCTCGATCCGGTGGACACGGTGTTCTCGGACCGCGCGACCCGGACCTGGGCCAAGGAGCTCGGGGCACGGCCGCGGGCGCCGGTGTGGGAGCAGGTGGAGGCCAGGATCCGGGCCGAGGGCCGCTACCCGCCGAGCTTCTACCTGTTCCTGGTCATCGCCGGGCTCATCGGCGCGGTGGGCATCATCACCAACTCCCAGATCCTCATCGTCGCGGCCATGGTGGTCGGCCCGGAGTACGGGGCCATCACCAGCGTGGCCCTCGGCATCGACAACCGCTCCCGGCCGAGGGTCGAACAGGGGCTCCTGGCGCTGCTGGTGGGCTTCGTGCTGGCCGTCGTCGCGACCTTCCTCTTCGCCCTCCTCGTCCGGGGCTTCGATTTCCAGCCGGAGGCCTTCGAGCGGGGGGTGCGGCCCGTCTCGAACCTGATCAACACCCCCAACTTCTTCTCGGCGGTGGTGGCGGTCCTGGCCGGGGTCGTCGGCATCGTCTCGCTGACGGAGGCCCGGACGAGCGCGCTGCTCGGCGTCTTCATCTCGGTGACCACCATCCCGGCGGGGGCGGACATCGGGGTCTCCGTGGCGTTCGCCAGCTGGGACGAGGCCCGGGGGTCCCTGCTGCAGCTGCTGCTCAACATCGTCGTCCTGATCGTGGTCGGGACCCTCACCCTCAAGTGCCAGCGGGCCATCTGGCGCCGGGTGAGCGAACGCCGGCACCGGCGCCCGGCCCGGCGGACCGTGTAGCGGCGGGGCGGGTGCGCGGCGCACCGAGGTGCGGCCCCCTCCGTCCGGTGCTGCAATGAAGTCCGGGACAGGGGGCCGCTGAACGCCGTGACCACCCAGGGGTGAAGCCGTGAGCGATGACATCGTCGAAATGGGACCCATCGACTACGTCGTGGTCGAGTTCCCCGGAAGCCGCATGACCGGCGAGGGCTTTCCGCTGCTGGTCGATCTGGTGGATCGCGGCCTCATCCGCATCCTCGATCTGCTCTTCGTCCGGAAGGAGGAGGACGGATCCGTGGTCGGCCTGGAGATCGCCGACCTCACCGGCGACGGAGCTCTGGACCTGGCCGTCTTCGAGGGCGCGTCCTCCGGTCTGCTGGGCCAGGACGACGTCGAGGAGGCCGGCGGCGCGCTGAGCCCCGGCAACTCCGCGGCGATCCTGGTCTACGAGAACCTGTGGGCCGCGCCCTTCGCCACGGCCCTGCGACGCGGCGGGGCGCAACTGGTCGCCTCCGGGCGGATCCCGGTGCCGGCGGTCCTGGCCGCGCTGGACGAGACGGACGACGTGCGGCCGCCGAGCGCGTAGCACCGCGCCGCGGTGACCGAAGACCAGGTCTTCCTGGGGGTCGGCCTGATCGTCGTGCTGGCCGTCGCCTCCCAGGTGCTGGCGTACCGTCTGCGCATCCCCGCGCTGATCGTCCTGCTGCCCGTCGGTTTCACCGCGGGCGCGCTCACCGACGACGTCGACCCCGAGCGGCTCCTGGGCGGCGCCTTCTCCCCGCTGGTCTCGCTGGCCGTCGCGGTGATCCTCTACGACTCCGGGCTGGGCCTGGACCTGCGGGGTTTCCGGGCGCACACCCGCCGGGTCGTGGTGCGGCTGATCTGGTGCGGGGCGCTGGTCACCGGTGTCTCGGCGGCGCTGGTGGCCATGCCGTTCCTCGGGATGTCCTGGGGCGCGGCCGTGATGCTCGGGGCGATCCTCGTCGTGTCCGGGCCGACGGTCGTCGGGCCGCTGCTCGCCTTCGTGCGTCCCACCGAGCGACTGCGGCGGATCCTGGTGTGGGAGGGGTCGCTGATCGATCCCGTGGGCGGCATCCTGGGCGCGCTGGTCTTCCACGCCGTCACGGCCGGCGGGCCCAGCGGCTTCGGCAGCCGGGTCGTGCCCTTCCTCGTCAGCACGGCGGTGGGGGTGGCGGGGGGCGTCGTCGGAGCGAGCGTGCTGGTCGTGGCGCTGCGCCGGCTCCGGCTCGGGGAGGTGCTCGCCACCACGGTGCAGTTCGCCGCGGTGGTCGGCGTGGCGGCCGCCTGCGACGCCCTCCGCAGCGACACGGGGCTCATCGCCGCCGTCCTGATGGGGCTGGCGGTGGCGAACCTGCCCGGTACGGGCGTCGGCGCCCGCAGGCCCTTCTTCGAGACCCTGGTGGATCTCGTCATCGGGCTGCTGTTCATCTCCATCTCGGCCGGCGTCAGCCCCGCGTCCCTGCGGCATGTGGTGCTGCCGACGCTGGGGCTCGTGGCGGTCCTGGTGCTCGTGGTGCGCCCCCTGGTGGCCGCCGTGTCGGCGTGGCGGACCGATCTGACGGCCGGGGAGCGGGGCTTCCTCGGGTGGATGGCGCCGCGCGGCATCGTGGCCGCGGCCACCGCCTCGACGTTCTCGGCGACGCTCGTGGACGAGGGCGTCGGCGGCGCCGCGAAGATCCTGCCGGCCACGTTCGTGGTGATCGTCGCCACCGTCACGCTCTACGGGCTGAGCGCGGCGCCGGTGGCCGAGCGGCTGGGCGTGGTGCGTCCGGCGCGTTCCCGGCCGTTGCTGGTGGGCGGCGACCCGTGGGTGGTCGACCTGGGGCGGGCCCTGCGGTCGGCCGGCCTGGAGGTGGTGATGTGGGCGGGGCGCGAGACCGAGCGGGACAGCATCCGGGCCGCCGGGATCGAACTCGCCCCCGGCGAGCTGTTCGCCGCGGCCACGGGCGAGGGCGCCGAGCTCGAAGGCCTCACCGGGGTCCTGCTGCTCACCGGCGAGGACGACTTCAACGCGCTGGCGGCCACTCACCTCGCGGGCAGCGTCGAGGGCACGGTCCACCGGCTGCGCCCGCCCCCGGACAGCCAGGGCGTCATCACGCCGTACGCCGGCGGTGAGGTGCTTTTCGATCCGGACCTGACGGGACCCGAACTGGCACGCCGTCACGCCCGGGGCGCCCGGGTCGTCACGCATCGCGTCGACGGCGCCCTGCCGGCCGGGCACCGGATGCTGTTCCTGGTGCGCAGCGACGGCCGGCTCCTCCCCGTCACCCGCGCGGGCGACCTGACACCGCGGCCGGGAGACGTCGCCGTCCTGCTGAGCGCGTGACCCGTCAGCCGCCCGGGGACCGGCCGAAGGCGGCGACGGCGTCCCCCACCCGGGCGAGCGCGGCCGGCAGCGCGGCCGTGGCGTCCAGGGTCAGGCCCGGCTCGTCCGGTTCGAGGGGCTCCAGGGTCGCGAACTGCGAGTCGACCAGCCGCGCGGGCATGAAGTGACCGCGGCGCCGGGCCACCCGGTCCCGTGCGGTGTCCCGGTCCAGGGCGAGATACAGGCACCAGAGCCGGGCGCCCGCCGCCGCGCGGAGTTCGTCGCGGTAGGCGCGCCTGAGGGCCGAGCAGGCGAGGACGAGCCCCTCCCCGGCCTCGGCGGACCGCCGGACGCGGTCGGCGAGGGCACGCAGCCAGGGCTCGCGGTCGGCGTCGTCCAGGGCGTGGCCGGTGGTCATCTTGGCGATGGCGGCGGTGCTGTGGAAGGCGTCGCCCTCGACGAACGTCACTCCGAGCCGCTCGGCGACCGCCTTGCCGACGGTGCTCTTCCCGGACCCGGACACCCCGAGGACCAGCACGACCGGCGGTCCCGGGCGGGTCCCGCGCACCGACGCCCCGCCGTCGGTCACGGGTTCTCCGGCTCCCGCCCGGCCGCCGTCCGCCGCAGGTCCGCCTCGGTGAGGGGCTGGAGGGCCCCGGCGGTGTCCAGCCGGTACAGCAGGACGAGGGGCGGTCCGACGAGCACCACGGCGACGGCCGTGACCAGCAGCAGCCAGCGCAGCGTCGTCGTGGCGCCGGCCGCCTCGGACACCGTCAGCGAGGTGGGGATGAGGTAGGGCCGCTGGGCCAGCCCCCACGCGACGACGACGAGGGCCACGCTGCCGACGGCGGTGATCCTCGCCCATCCCGTGGCGGTGCGGTACAGCAGCACGGCGGTGGCCAGCGCGCCGACGACCGCGACCAGGACGAGGGTGAGCCCGATGCCGCTGGTCAGCCCGTCGTGGACGTAGCGCGCGTCGTCGCGGGTGACGGCGAGGCCGACGACCGCCAGGACGGCGAGGGCGCCCAGGCTGCACCAGGCCCGCAGCCGGAAGTATCCGACCAGGTCGGCGGCGTCGAAGCGACGGGCGTCGGCGGTCAGGAACACCGCACCGAGGAAGGCGGTCGCGGCGACGGTCAGCAGGCCGGCGATCACGGACGTCCCGTTGGACCACGCGTCGGCCGACGCCTCGGTGCCGGGAGCCACCCGGCCCGTGGCGAGCCCGCCGACCGCCGCCCCGAGGAAGAAGGGCGTCAGCAGCGAGGAGACGGCGAAGACGGTGCCGTAGACCCTGCGTCCGGCGAGCCTCCGGGTGGGTTTGCGCAGGGCGAAACCGGCGCCGCGCAGGACGAGTCCCACGGCCGCCAGGGCCAACGGCAGCCACATGGCCGTGAAGACCGTCTGGAACAGGACGGGGAAGCCGGTCCACATGATGACCAGGATGAAGATGAGCCAGACGTTGTTGGTCTCCCACACCGGTTCCATGGCGTGGTCGATGAGCCACCGGGGGCGCTTGCCGCGTGCGGTGCCGCCCGCGAGCAGGTCCCAGAATCCGGCGCCGTAGTCCGTGCCGCCGGCACAGGCGTAGGCGGCGACCACGGCCAGCAGCACCCAGGCGACGGCGTCCTCGGTCATGCGCCGCCCCCGTCCCCGCCGCCGGCCGGGGACAACGGCCGGGGCCCGTAGGGGGTGTCGTCCTCCACGTCCCCGGTCGGCGCCGCCGTGACGGCGCCCTCGTCGGCCAGCCTCCACCGTCCGCTCATCCTCAGCAGGACGGTCAGGAAGGCGCCGAACACGAGGACGTAGAGCACCACGACGAGGCCGAACATCGTCCACAGGGTGGAGGCACGGGTGTCCGTCACCGCCTCCGCGACCCGCATGTGCTGGTAGACGATCCAGGGCTGCCGGCCCACCTCGGTGGTGATCCAGCCGCACTCCACGGTCAGCAGACAGGCGCCGCCGGCCAGGGCCGCGCACCGGAAGAACCACGGCGACCTGGGCAGGTCACGGCGCCGGAACCAGCACCAGCCGTACCAGAGCGCGAGCAGCGCGAGCAGGCTTCCGATGGTCACCATGATGTCGAACGCCCAGTGCGCGATCGTGGCCTGCGTCGCCGTCGGGCGGTCGCCCGCCGGGACCGAGGACAGACCCGTCACCTCGGTGTCCGGGCTGAACCCGGCGAGGATCGAGTCCAGTTGGGGGATCCTGATCCCGCCGGAGATCGTCCCGTCCGCGTGCAGCCGCCCGAACATGTACTCCGGCACGTGGGTGCCGGTCTTCCAGACGATCTCGGTGGCCGCGAACTTCACCGGCTGCTTGTGGAAGACGGAGCGGGCGATCGAGTCCCCGAGCACGAACTGCACGGGCGTCAGGATCGCGGCGACGGAGAACGGCACGGTGAAGCCGAGCCGGTGGTAGCGGTCACGGCGGCCCCGCAGCCAGCCGACCGCGTACACCCCGGCGACGACATAGCCGGCCGTCAGCACCACGCCGACCACGAAGTGCCAGTACTCCGGGCCGAACATGGGCGTGAAGACCGCCCTTCGCACGTCGACGTCCACGGGGTCGCCGGACGCGTCGAGCGAGAAGCCGCGCGGGGTGTTCATCCAGGAGTTCGCGGCCACGATGCCGAACGCCCCCATCAGGGCGGCCAGCGGCAGGGGCAGGCCGAGCCAGAAGTGCGTCCACGGCTTGAGCCTGCGCCAGCCGTACAGGTAGACGGCGATGAGGATCGCCTCGAGGAAGAACGCCCAGGCCTCGACCCCGAAGCCGAGGCCGAAGACGTCACCCCACCGGCCCATCATCCCCGGCCACAGCAGGCCGAGTTCGAAGGACAGGACGGTGCCGGTGACGATGCCGATGGCGAACTGGACGGCCATGACCGCCGACCAGCGCCGCGCGAGCAGCAGAGCGACCGCGTCGCCCTTGCGCAGCCCGCGGTAGTGCATCAGGAGGGTGATGGCGGGCAGGGCCACGCCGAAGGGCACGAGCAGGATGTGGGAGCCCAGGGTGAAGGCCATCAGCTCGCGCGCCGGCAGCAGCTGTGCGGGGCCGTCCGCCAGAAAGTGGTCGATCGCGCTGTTCACATGGTCCTCGATGGCTCGTCCCGGACGGCGGGGGCGGGACGGATGTCAGCCACCGGTGGCGAATCCGGGGAACAGCGTCATCCCGCCGTCGACGTAGAGCGTGGTCCCCACCACGTAGTCGAAGAGGTCGGAGGCCAGGGCCGCCACCACGTTCGCGATGTCGTCCGGGTCGCCGACGCGGTGGTAGGGGATGAGCCGGAGAAGGTCGGCCTCGGCCTCGGGGGTGTCCCAGGCGCTGCGGTTGATGGGCGTGCGGATCGCTCCCGGAGCGACGGCGTTCACCCGGATCCGGTGCGGCGCGAGCTCCTGTGCGAGGGTTTCCATGAGCATCTGCACCCCGCCCTTGGAGGACGCGTAGTTCACATGGCCCGCCCAGGGGATGATCTGGTGGACCGAGCTCATGCAGATGATCTTCCCGGCGGAACGGGAGACCTCCGGGACGACACCGCGCCGCATGAATTCCCTGGTCGCCTCGCGTGCGCACAGGAACTGTCCGGTCAGATTGACGTCCAGCACCTTGTGCCACTGCTCCAGGGTCATGTCGGTGACGGGAGCGTCCCGCTGGAGGCCCGCGTTGGCGACCATCACGTCGATGGTCCCGAACTCCTCGACCATGCGGGAGACCATGTCGACGACCTGGTCCTCCTGCGACACATCGGCCTCGTGCGCATAGGCGCGGACGCCGAGGGCCTCGATCTCGCGCACGACGTCCTCCGCGGCTTCGCGGCCCGCCACATAGTTCACGACCACATCGGCGCCCACGCGCCCCAGGCCGATGGCCGTGGCTTTCCCGATGCCGGAATTCGCGCCCGTCACCAGCGCTTTCTGTCCCTTGAGGAGCAGCGGGGCAAGGGGTTCGCGTCCGTCATTTCCGCTGGTTTCCACTCGTGTCTCCCTGTGCGTGCCGACGCGGACGTCCGGCGGACCTTCAGAGGAATCCGCCCGACAACGAAAACACGCGTGGATCGGTACGGCACGGTGGCGCGTCTCCCGTCAGCCGCCCGGGGCGGCTGCCCCCGCTGAACGGCCCCACAGCCGTCCGGCCGGGCCGCGTGGATGGCGCGGCCCGGCCGGACGGATCGGTCGGGTGGGACGGACGGGCGGGAAGGGCGGGCGCACTGGCCCGTCCGTGTGAACGCGCTAGTCGGTGCGGGTGTCCCGGCCCGTTCCGATGCACAGCGCCCAGATGACGAAGGCGTCCACGGCGATCAGCACGATGGCCCACACGGGCTGGTACGGCAGCCACATGAAGTTGGCGATCATCGACAGGCCCGCGAGGGCGACGCCGACGACGCGCGCCCACACGGCGCCGCCGAACAGGGCCGCGCCCGCGAGCGCGACCAGGACACCGAGGACGAGATGGATCCAGCCCCAGCTCGTCAGGTTGAAGTTGTAGGCGTAATCGCGGGTGACGATGAAGACGTCGTCCTCGGCGATGGCGGCAATTCCCTGGAATATCGCCATCACTCCGCCGAAGATCATCATGACCCCGGCGAAACCGGTCCAGCCGGACACCCACGCTCCACCGCCGCTTGCCGATCCGTGCCGGTGGTGCATTCCGGTAGCGGTCATTTCGGGCTCCTCCCACAGACATCTCGCCACGGACAGGTGGCCGTTCGGTCGCCCGTGTATCAGCTTGCCATGAGACGGACAAACCGGCAGAACACCGGTATCAGCGCAGTTCAGCGGCGGGACCGACGTGCGAGGGAATTCCGGCGGTGGTCCAATGGAGGTGTCCGGTGCGCCGACCGTCGCGTGCCGGCCGGAGCAGCCGTATTCTCCGCAGGTCTCCGGCGAGAAAGGAAACCGCCGTGCCAGGTCTCCTCCGCGGGGTCGCCCGCACAGCCGTAGTGGCCGGTACCGCGACCGCCGTGTCGAACCGCGTGTCGCGCCGCCAGCAGGGGCGCTGGGCCCAGCAGGACTACCAGCAGGCCGCCGCGCAGCCGGCGCCGCCCGCCGCTCCCGCTCCCGCCCAGCCGGCCGACATGACCAGCAAGATCGACCAGCTGAAGCAGCTCGGCGAGCTCAAGGCCCAGGGTGTCCTCACCGAGGCCGAGTTCGAGGACCAGAAGCGCAGGATCCTCGAGTCCTGAAACCTGAGGGCTGCACCGAGGCGAAGGCTGCACCGGAGCGACTCCGGTACAGCCTTCGACCCGCGATCTCCCACAGTCGGGACGACAGGATTTGAACCTGCGACCCCTTGACCCCCAGTCAAGTGCGCTACCAAGCTGCGCCACGTCCCGAGGCGTTGCCGCGGCGGTGAGCTGCGGGAACGCGCGGGTTGAGCCTACCGCACCGGGGTGGGTGCGGCGGTCGGCGCCTGGTGGGCGGCCGGTTGCGGCAGACGGCTCGCACGGCGGACCGGGACCAGCAGTGCGGCGAGGGCGGCGCCCAGGCAGAGCACCGCGAGCAGGGTGAATCCGTGGGTGTAGCCGGATTCGAGGGGCAGGCCCGACGGCTGGAGGCGGCCGGTGACCAGGACGCTGGTGACGGCGGCGCCGATGGACCCGCCGATGGTGCGGATGTTGGCGTTCATCCCGGTGGCGGCGCCGGTCTGCCCGGGGGGCACGCTGCCGACGATCAGGTTGGCCATCGAGGCGAAGGCCAGGCCGATGCCCAGGCCGAACACGCCCGCCACGAAGGCGACCTGCCACTGCTCGGCGTGCCAGAGGGCGAGGAAGCCCAGGGCGAGCGCGCCGAGCGCGGCGCCGGCCGTGAGCAGGGCCTTGGCGCCCAGCCGGGGCTCGAGACGGCCGCTGAGCACTCCGGAGACGAACATCGCGAGCAGCATCGGCAGCATGAGCAGTCCGGAGGCCGTCACGCTCGCGCCGAAGCCGTACCCGGCCGTGCTCGGCGTCTGGACGAACCCGGGCAGGAAGGACCAGATCGCGTACATGCCCGCACCGAACAGCAGGGCGGCGAGGTTGGTGGTCCACACGGCCGGCAGCCGCATGATGCGCAGGTCGATCAGCGGGCTGCGGGAGCGGGCCTCGGTGCACAGCCACACGGCGAACAGCGCCACGGCGAGGGCGAACAGGCCGATCACCCGGGCCGAGCCCCAGCCCCAGTTGCCCGCCTGACTGAGCGGCAGCAGCAGGGCGACCAGCCAGCCGGACAGCAGTACGGCGCCGAGCCAGCTGACCCTGCCCTCCGCCCGGTCGGGCGACTCGGGCACATAGCGCAGGGCGATCAGGGTGGCGGCCGCGACGATGCCGACGGGGATCCAGAACAGCCAGCGGTAGTCGAGCGCGGAGACGATCGGTCCGGCCGCGACCATGCCGACGCCACCGCCGGCGGCGATCACGGCGGACAGGTTGCTGATGCTGCCGGGCACCCGGGAGGGCGCGAACTCGTCCCTGATGATGCCGAAGGAGAGCGGGAACAGGGCGCCGCCGACGCCCTGGACGACCCGGGCGAGGATCAGGACGCCGATGTTCGGCGCGAGCGCGGCCAGCAGACAGCCGGCCAGGACCGCGAGCAGGACCCCGACGAGGGTGCGCTTCTTGCCGATCAGGTCGCCGACCCGGCCGAGGATCGGCGTGAAGACGGACGCGGACAGCAGGTACGCGGTCATCACCCAGGTCACGGTGGACTGCGAGGTGTGCAGCGCGTGCTGCACGGTCGGCAGGGCCGGTGCTATCAGCGACTGGAGCATGGAGAACACGCCCGCACCGGTCGCGAGGACCGCGAAGGTGAGGCGGGTGGACTTGCGGGGCATGACAAGCCTCTCGGAAGGACCCGGAAAGAGGAGAAGAGGCCTCGGACTGCTAAAGTGGAGGCACCCCTCCACTGTAACGGAGGCAACCCTCCGTTTCAACCGAGTCCCGCCCAGGAGGCAGCAGTGCCGGCTCAGCCGTTCCCCATCAGCGAGATCGTCGCGGCCCAGCGCCCCGTCCGTAAGGATGCGGCGCGCAACTACGACGCGCTGCTGGCCGCCGCGCGCGAGGCGTTCGCCGAGCACGGCTCCGAGGCGTCGCTCGAGGACATCGCCCGGCGCGCGGGCGTCGGCATCGGCACGCTGTACCGGAATTTCCCGACCCGCCGGGCCCTGTTCGAGAGTGTGTACGCGGACGAGGTCAACGCCCTGTGCCGGTACGCCGTGGAGTTCGCCGGGCTGGAGCCGTGGGAGGCGCTCACCGCGTGGCTCGAGCGGTTCGCCGGCTACATGGTCACCAAGCGGGCGGTGCGCGAGGCCCTGGAGGGCGAGTCGGAGATCTTCCAGGCCTGCCGTGACTCGATGTACGCGGCCGGCGGCCCGCTGTTCGAGCGGGCCCAGCGGGCCGGGGTGGCCCGCGGGGACATGGATTTCGGCGATCTGCTGCGGATGGTCGCCGGGATCACCGCGACGGCCTTCGTGGACGACGCCCAGCGCGACCGCGTCCTGGCCATCGCCCTGGACGGGGTGCGCGCCGGGCGCTGAGCGGGGAGCCTCAGCCGGACAGCGGGTGCTGCGGGGCGAGCAGGTCCGCGATCCGTTCGGTGATCGTCTGGGCGGTGTTGCCCTCGGGCGCGTCCGGGCCCACCGTCGTGGACACCGCGATGGACAGCCGCTGGTGCGGCTCGTACGCCATGACGGCCGCGTAGCCGAAGAAGGACGGGTTCTGCACCACCCAGCCGTTCTTGACGACGACGCCGATGCCGAAGTGGAAGTCCTCGGTCATGGGCAGGCAGACCGTGGCGGGACAGTTCGCGGCGGGGTGCCCGAGGCCGACGGTGCCCGGGTCCAGCTGGGTGCGGAACGAGTGCTTCGAGAGCAGCTCGCCCGAGCCGATGCCCTGCCCTGAGCGGGCCAGGTCACAGATGTCCTGGGTCAGGACGGCGCCCGGCGCGGTGGTCCAGGAGGGGTTGAAGTAGGTGGACTCCTCATAGGTGCCGCGTTCGTCGTCGTAGGCGTGCAGCACCGGCGGCGGGATGAGCGCGGTGTCGTTGTTGCGGGTGTTGCGCAGCTTGAGGGGTTTCATGACGCGCTGCCGCAGGAGACGGTCGAGCGGCGTCCCGGAGATCTTCTCCAGGGCGCGGCCGAGCAGGACGAAGTTGGCGTGCGAGTAGCTCCAGTTGGTGCCCGGCCGGTACCACAGGGGGTGGCTGAGGGAGATCCCGACGACCTCCTCGGGGGCCCAGTGCTGCCAGGGGTCGGCGTAGAGCTTCTTCAGGAACACCGGGTCGGTGACGTAGTCGTGCAGGCCCGACGTCGAGTCGCCCAGCATCCGCAGGGTGATCTTGTCGCCGTGCGGCAGGTCGGGCAGCCAGCGGGAGACCGGGTCGTCGAGGTGCGCCTTGTGCTCCTGGACGAGCTGGAGCAGCACCGTGCCCATGAAGGCGATGCCGACCGAGCCGGTCCGGAAGTGCATGGCGGGCGTGGCGGGCACGTCCGTGAGGGACTCGCCGTCCGCGCCGGTGACGAGCTCGCGCCCGCCGACCGTGACCTTGACCAGGGCGGCCTTGAGACCGAGCTCCTTGCGGGCGGCGCGGACCAGGGCGAGGACCTCGCGCGCCTGGCCCCGCGGGTGCCGGGTGGCCTCGCAGGCCCGGTCCTGGTGGTCGGGGACGGTGGTCGCGGCAGCCGCCGTCTGGACGGTGGAGGCGAGGAGGGCGGCGGCGCACAGCAGCGCCGTACGGGTACGCGTCATAGGGGCACTATGGGCTGATTGTCACATCGGTCGCGGGGGCAACACTCCGTACACCGCCAGGCCGGACCCGTACGGCCCTCGGCACGCCCCGCACGGCCCCCGCCGGGTTGACCCGACCGGCTGACGCGCCGCCTTCCCGGCCGACGCGACGGCTCGCCGCGCGGCCCCGCCGGGACCCGCCCCGGCCGGCCCCTCCGCCACCCTGCCGCGCTCGGCGCCGGTGGATCGGACCGGGACCGGAACGGGATCGGCGACGCCCGTGCCGACGTCGTCCACGACCTCGGCCCCGCCCCCGCCCCCGCCCACGACCGCGACCACGAGCGGCTTCGCGCATCGGCCCCGGCTGTCGGCCCGGGTCTTCAACTCTTCGGCGAACAGCGCTACATGGTGGAGCAGCCGGTCGCCGGCGCCGGGCACGGACGCACGGCGCCGGTCGCCGGGACACGGAGGACGTGCGGCAGGGAGGACGGTGGGGCATGGAGGACTTCTCCGGTCGGCCGGGGGTGGCGTTCGTCGCCGGGGGCACGGGCGGCATCGGCGCGGCGGTCGTGCGGACGCTGGCGGCGCGCGGCAGCGCGGTGGTGTTCACGTACCGCGTCCGGCGGGAGACGGCGCAGGCCCTCGCCGACGAGACGAGGAGCCTCGCGCCGCTCCCCCTGGACCTCACCGACGAGAGGGCGACGGCCCGCGCGGTGGACTCGACCGCCGAGGCCCACGGCGGCATCCACACGCTCGTGTACGCGGCCGGTCCGCACGTGCCGATGCGGCATCTGAGCCGGGTGACCCCGGGCGCGTACCGGGCCCAACTCGAGGCGGACGCCGTGGCGTTCTTCAATGTCGCCCATCCGGCGCTGCCCGTCCTGCGCCGCAGCCGGGGCAGCATCGTCGCGGTCACGACCGTCGCCACGCGGCGCTTCCCGGCGCGTGACGGGCTGTCCTCGGGGACCAAGGGAGCGGTCGAGGCGGTCGCCCGCGCCCTGGCCGCCGAGGAGGGGCGCTACGGGGTCCGCGTCAACTGCGTCGCACCCGGCATGCTCACCGACGGCATCGCGGGCCGGCTGATCGCGTCGGGGGAGCTGGACGACGACGCGCTCGCCGTCGCCCGGCGGAACATCCCGCTGCGCCGGTTCGGGGAGGCGGCGGACATCGCGGAGGCGGTGTCCTTCCTCGCCTCGGACCGGGCCGGGTTCATCACGGGCCAGGCCCTGGGGGTGGACGGGGGCTACAGCGTGTGAACCGCCCGGCCTCGTGAGGGCCACGAGTCACACCGGTCGACGACCTCACGAGGACCGACCCGACCAGTGGCCGTTCCAGGCCTCGCGGCGGCCCCGCCCGCCTCGAGGCCGTCTCACGGCACGCCCCGGGCATCGTCCGCAGCACAAGCTTTTCCCGGTCACTCCAGGACCGACACACAGAATTTTCGCCGCCCCGCGACCGACGCCGGGAATGTGCGTACCGATTCGGACAAGCGGTCCAGAGGAACCCATTTCCTGCGTTCGTTCATGTTTCTACAGTGTGAGTGGAGGGTGAACGGGGCCGGGACCGAAAGGAATTCATCCGATTTCCTACGCCCTGGCCCTCGGCCCGTGACTGACCGGATCGTTGCGGCTGGATACCGGCCGATGGTTCGAACGTTGACCAGTGAGTAATAACCGCACTACCTTGCAACGCGTTTCGAGCACGCGCTTCAAAACGGCGTTCCGCGGTGAACCTCCGCCCGCGGGAATCCGGTGAGCCGCCATTGCTGTCCCGAACCCCCCACCGTGCAGTCTCACCCTTGATTCGGAGAATCATGACGTCTGCTGTGCGTTCCGAGGACATGATCATCGGCATCACTCCTTTCGGCGAACCCGATGCCGGGCTCGCCCTGGCGGTCGCCCGGGCCGGCGGGCTCGGCGTACTCGACCTGGGATCCGGTGACCGAAGATCGCGCGAAGCCCTGTCCCGTCTGCGCCGCGCCTCGCCGGGCGGGTTCGGGGTGCGGGTCGACGCCCACTGCCGGCTCACCCCCGCCGACCTGGAACCCGATGGACCGCACACGGTGGTCCTCGGCGCGGCGGCGGCCGAGGCGGGGAGCGACGCGGCGCGCTGGGCGGTCGCCGGCCTCTCGGCGCGTTACCGCGTGCTGGTCGAGGTCACCGACCTGGCGGGGGCGCGGGACGCGTTGCGCGCCGGGGCGCACGGCCTGATCGCCCGCGGCGCCGAGAGCGGGGGCCGGATCGGCGACCTGAGCACCTTCGTCCTGCTCCAGCAGATCCTCGCCGCGACCGAGGCGGCCGCGCCGGTGTGGGCGTGCGGCGGGATCGGCCCGCGGACGGCCGCGGCCGCGGTGGCCGGCGGTGCGGCGGGCGTCGTCCTGGACAGCCAGCTCGCGCTGCTCGCCGAGTCCGCGCTGCCCGAGCCCGCCGCCGCGGCGCTGCGCACCCTGGACGGCTCGGAGACCGTCGTCCTCGCCGGGCACCGGGTCCTGCTGCGGCGCGGACCGGACGCCCCGCGGCTCGCGCGGGACGCGGGACCGCGGGCGGTGGCGGCGCTGCTGGGCGCACAGGATCCCCGAGGCCAGCTGCTCCCGGTGGGCCAGGACGGCTTCCTCGCCGCGCGGTTCGCCGAGCGCTGGGGTGACGTGCGCCGGACCCTGCGGGGGCTGCGGGACGCGGTCTCGGACGCCGTACGCGACGACACGGCCGCCCGGGCGCTGCGGGCCGGATCGCCGATGAGCCGCGCGCTCGGCACCCGGCTCCCCCTCGCCCAGGGGCCGATGACCAGGGTGAGCGACGGCGCCGCGTTCGCCGCGGCGGTGGCGGCCGACGGGGCACTGCCGTTCCTCGCCCTGGCGCTGGCGGACGGCGCGCGGGCGCGGACCATGCTCGCCGAGACCCGGGACGCCGTGGCCGGCCGGCCCTGGGGCGTGGGCGTGCTCGGCTTCGCGCCGGAGGACGTGCGCGCCGCGCAGCTGGAGGCCGTGCGGGAGCTGCGGCCCACGCACGCGATCATCGCGGGCGGGCGGCCTTCCCAGGCACAGGCGCTGGAGCGGGACGGCATCCGGACCTTCCTGCACGTGCCGTCGCCGGGGCTGCTGCGGCAGTTCCTGGAGGCCGGGGCGCGCCGGTTCGTGTTCGAGGGCTCGGAGTGCGGCGGACATGTCGGACCGCGCGGCAGTTTCCCGCTCTGGGAGGCCCAACTGGCGGTCCTGGAGGACTGGTCGCGGGAGCAGGGGGCCGAGGACGTCGAGGTGTTCTTCGCGGGCGGCGTCCACGACGCGCGTTCGGCGGCGATGGTCGCCGCGCTCGCCGCGCCGCTGACCGCGTGCGGAGCGGCCGTCGGCGTGCTGATGGGCACCGCGTACCTGTTCACCGAGGAGGCCGTGTCCTGCGGCGCGATCCGGCCGCTCTTCCAGCGCCAGGTCATGGCCGCCGAGCGCACCACACTCCTGGAGTCGGCGCCGGGCCACGCCACCCGGTGCGTGCCGAGCCCGTTCGCCGCCGGATACCGCGACGAGGAGGCCCGGCTGCGGGCCGAGGGCGCGGGTGACCGGCAGGTCTGGGAGGCCCTGGAGCGGCTCAACGTCGGCCGGCTGCGCGTCGCGAGCAAGGGGGTGACCCGGGAGACCGGCGGCGCCCTCTCCCCCGTCGACGAGCAACGCCAGCTCGCCGAGGGGATGTTCATGGCCGGGGAGGTGGCCGTGCTGCGGTCGGCGACGACCACGGTCGCCGCGCTGCACGCGTCGGTGACGACCGGCGCGGTGGACCATCTCGCCCTACGGGCAAGCGAGTCGGACCGGGAGGAGACACGGGAGCCGGCCGTCCCGGCCCCGCTGGACATCGCCGTCGTCGGCATGGCGTGCATGTTCCCGCAGGCGCCGGACCTGCCCACCTTCTGGGCGAACGTGGTCGGCGGCGTGGACGCGGTGGGAGAGGTCCCGGCCGACCGCTGGGACCCGGCCGTCCACCACGGCGGGGCGACCCCGTCCAAATGGGGCGGCTTCCTGCCCCGCATCCCCTTCGACCCGCTGCGGTACGGCATCCCGCCCACCTCGCTCGGCAGCGTCGAGCCGGTGCAGCTGCTGTCCCTGGAAGCGGCCCGGCGCGCCCTGGAGGACGCCGGGTACGGCGAAGGGGGGCGGGAGTTCGACCGCTCCCGCACCTCGGTGGTGTTCGGGGCGGAGGCGGGCAGCGACCTGTCGAACGCGGCCACCCTCAGGGCGGTCCTGCCCTCCTACTACGGCGAGGTCCCGGCGGGCCTCGACGACCAGCTCCCGCAGCTCACCGAGGACTCCTTCCCCGGCATGCTCGCCAACGTGATCTCGGGGCGGATCGCCAACCGGCTCGACCTCGGCGGCGCCAACTACACCGTCGACGCCGCCTGCGCCTCCTCGCTGGCCGCCGTGGACGTCGCCTGCAAAGAACTCGTCGGCGGCACCTCCGACGTGGTGCTCTGCGGCGGCGCGGACCTGCACAACGGCATCAACGACTACGTCCTCTTCTCCTCCGTGCACGCCCTGTCGCCGACCGGCCGCTCCCGCGCCTTCGACGACTCGGCGGACGGCATCGCCCTCGGCGAGGGCGTGGCCTGCCTGGTCCTCAAGCGGCTCGCGGACGCCGAACGCGACGGCGACCGGATCTACGGCGTGATCAAGGGCCTCGGCTCCTCCAGCGACGGCCGCTCCCTCGGGCTCACCGCGCCCCGGCCCGAGGGGCAGCGCTCGGCCCTGGAACGCGCCTACCGCAACGCGGGCGTCTCCCCGGCCGAGGTCGGACTCGTCGAGGCGCACGGCACCGGGACCGTGGTCGGCGACCGCACCGAACTGCGTGTCCTCGGCGAGGTGTTCGGCGAGGCCGGGGCGGCGCCGGGCAGGTGCACGATCGGCTCGGTCAAGTCGCAGATCGGGCACACCAAGTGCGCCGCCGGTCTCGCCGGTCTGATCAAGACGGTGCTGGCCCTGCACACCGGTGTCAGACCGCCCACGCTGCACGTCGAGACGCCCAACGCGGCCTGGGACGCGCAGAGCAGCCCGTTCGCCTTCCACACCCGGGCCCGGCCCTGGGCGGCGCCCGCCCGGGAACGCGTCGCCGGGGTCAGCGCGTTCGGCTTCGGCGGCACCAACTTCCATGTGGTGCTGAGCGCCTACGCCGACGGCGTGCCGCCGGTCCGGGGCGCGGACGCCTGGCCGGCCGAGCTGTTCGTCTTCCGCGGCCGGGACGCCGCCGCGGCCGGCCGCGCGGTGGACGAACTTCTCCGGGCCGCGGAGGCGGAGGGCCGGCCGTGGCGGCTGCGGGACCTGGCGCTCGGCGCGGCGCGGCGGTCGGAGGCGAGCACGGAACCGGCGCGGGTCGCGGTCGTGGCGACGGACGTGGACGACCTGGTCGCCAAGTTACGGCGGGTGTCGGCCGATCCGGCCGGGCACGACCCGGCGCGCGGGATCCACCGGGCCGAGCCGGACGAACCCGGGGAGGCCCGGGTCGCCTTCCTCTTCCCCGGCCAGGGCAGCCAGCGCACCGGCATGCTCGCCGACCTGTTCGTCACCTTCCCCGAACTGCGGCCCTACCTGGAACTCGGACGCGCCCACGCCGACACCCTGTACCCGGCGGCCGCCTTCGACGACGCGGCACGCGAGCGTCAGCGGGCCGCGCTGACCGACACCCGGGTGGCCCAGCCCGCCCTCGGCGTCGCCGGGCTGGCCGCGCACGCCGTGCTCACGGCGGCCGGGGTGCGGCCGGACATGGCCGCGGGACACAGCTACGGCGAGCTGGTCGCCCTGTCCGCGGCCGGCGCGCTGAGCCCCGAGACGCTGCTCGACCTGAGCGCGGAACGGGCGACGGCGATCCTCGAGGCCGCCGGGGCGGCGGCGCCCGCCGGATCGCCCGGTTCCGGCGGGGGCGATCCCGGCGCCATGGCCGCCGTCGCGGCCGGCGCCGAGAAGGTGGCGCGGGCCCTCGCAGCGGCGCGGGCGCCGGACTCCGTGGTCGTCGCCAACCGCAACTCCCCCGAGCAGACGGTGATCTCGGGCCCCTCGGACGCCGTCGCCGAGACCGTGCGTCTGCTGCGCGAGGCGGGTCTCGGGGCCAAGCGGATCCCGGTGGCCTGCGCCTTCCACAGTCCGCTGGTCGCCGGCGCCGCCGACCGCTTCGCCGGGGCACTCGCGGCCCGGCCGGTACACGCGCCCGAGTTCCCGGTGTGGTCCAACCGCACGGCCGCGCCGTACCCCGCCGACGCGGACGGGGTGCGGGCCGAACTCGCCGCCCAGATCGGCGCACCGGTCGCCTTCGCCGAGCAGATCGAGGCGATGTACGCGGCGGGCGCGCGGATCTTCGTCGAGGCCGGTCCCGGGGCGGTGCTGACCCGGCTGGTCGGACAGATCCTCGGCGACCGTCCGCACCGCGCGGTGGCCTGCGAGCCCCGGCCCGGCGGCGGTCTGCGCGGCTGGCTCGACGCCCTGGCCCGGCTCGCCGTCGCGGGGCTGCCGGTACGCGCCGGGTGGCTGCTGCGCGGCCGGGACGCGGTGGACGCGCTGCGGACCCCCGTGCCGAAGCGGCCCGGCTGGACGGTCGACGGCCAGCTGGTCCGCACCGCCGCCGGCGCCCTCCTTCCCGGTGCGCTCGCACCCGCCCGACGCGTCGTGGAACCCCTGGAGAGGACCGTGGCGACTGTGCCGACGAACCCCCCGCACGGCGTCCCGTCCGACCGGGACGCCCTCGTCTCCGAATTCCTGCGCACCAGCCGGGAGATGATCGCCGCCCAACGGGACGTGCTGCTCACCTACTTCGGCGCCACGGCGGGCGCACAGCCCGCCCCGCCCGTGGCGGCGCCGCCGCAGGTGATCCCGGCGGTCCCCGAACTCCCGGCACCGCGAACGGCGGTGGCCGCGGCGGCGGAACCGGCCCGGGATCCCGCACCTTCCGGGGCCACCGGTCCTGCCGGTCCTGCCGAGGCCGCCGGGATCCAGCAGGTCGTCCTGGAGATCATCAGCGAACGCACCGGCTACCCCGTCGACATGATCGAGCCCGACCTCGACCTCGAGGCCGATCTGAGCATCGACTCCATCAAACGGGCCGAGATAGCCGGCGAGTTGGCCCGGCGCCTGGGCGCCGGGACCGGCGCGGACCTCGCCTCGATGGACGACGACGAACTGGAGGAGCTGGCGAAGGCGCGGACCGCCGCCGCGGTGACCGACTGGCTCACGGCCCGGCTGGGCGGGCCGGCCGCCGCGCCCACCGCCGGGCCCGACGCGGCGCTCGCGCTGAAGGCGCCGACGACGCAGCCCGCGACGCCGGTGGAGGACACGGAGGTGACCGGGGAGCCGCCCAGGAGGCATGTGCTGCGCCCGGTCCTGCTCGACCCCGACACCGACACCGACTCCTCCGACACCGACGCCTCCGCCGTCCCCTCCGCCCTGCTGTCCGGCACCCGCTGGACCCTGCTCGGGGACGCCCCCGAGGCGGCGGCCCGGCTGGCGTCCCACGGAGCCGACGTCCGCGTACGGGCCCGGGACCACGTCCTGACCGAGGCCGACGGTCCGGTGGACGGCGTGCTGTACCTCGGCGCCCTCGACGGCGCCGGTGACGGCCCGGTCCTGCCGGACGCCTTCCCCGTCCTGAAGGCCGCCCTGGCCCGCGGCCCGCGCTGGCTGCTGGCCGTGCGGACCGTGGACGGAGCGACGCCCGACCCCCGGACCGCCGGGCTGCGCGGCCTGTTCCGGACGGTGGCGCGCGAGTTTCCGGAGCTGGTCGCCCGGCTCGTCGACCTCTCCGACGCCTCGCCGTCCGCCGTCGCGGACGCCGTGATCGCCGAGGCCGTCGCGCCGGACCGCGCCCCGGTCGTGTGGCGGACGGCGGCCGGCCGGCACGGGTTCGACCTGGTGGAGGCGCCGCTCGGCGCGCTCGGCAGCACGGGTGCCGGACCGGCCGGGGACGGGGCCGCCGAGGCGGCGGCGCTGGGACTGGACCGGGACTCGGTGATCCTGCTCGCGGGCGGGGCGCGGGGCATCACCGCGCAGTTCGCCGCCGCGCTCGCCCGGGCCGCCCGCTGCCGTCTGGAGCTGCTCGGCCGGACCCCCGCGCCGGACGGCCCCGAGGCCGCGGACACCGCGGCCGCCCGCACCCCGGCCGAACTGCGCGCCGTGCTCGCGGCGCGGGGCGGCGGGAAGCCGTCGGAGATCAACCGGGCCGCCGAACTCCTGCTGGCTCAGCGGGAGATCACCGCCACCCTGGCCGAACTCACGGCGCTCGGCGGCACGCCCCGCTACCGCTGCGTCGACTTCCGGGAGCCCGGGGCGGTGCTCCAGGCGGTGAAGGAGATCCACGCCGAGCACGGCCGGCTGGACGGCGTGGTGCACGCGGCCGGGGTGATCGAGGACCGGCTCGTCGCGCAGAAGAGCGCCGAGTCGTTCCAGCGCGTCTACGGCACCAAGGCGACCGGCGCGGACGCCCTGCTCGCCGCGCTGGAGGACCTGCCCGCCGGACCCGCGTTCACCGTGCTGTTCGGCTCGATCTCGGCCGTCCTGGGCAACCGGGGACAGGTGGACTACGCCGCCGCCAACGACGCGCTGGAGACGCTCGGCGCGGCCTTCGCCGCCCGTACCGGGCGCCGGGCGCTGACCGTGCACTGGGGACCCTGGGCGCCCGCGGCCGGGCACGCCGGCATGGTGGGGGCGGAGCTGGCCCGGGAGTACGCCCGGCGCGGCATCCGGCTGATCGATCCCGAGGAGGGGACCGCGGCGCTGCTGCGGGAGCTGGCCTGGGGCGAGCAGTCCGCCACCGCCGTCGTCCACACCGCCTCGGGCTGGTGACGGCGGCCGTGACGGGTCGTCAGCCGCTCGTCGCCGTCGTGGGCATGGCGGTCCTGCTGCCGGGCGCCGCCGACCTGGACGCGTACTGGCGGAATCTGCGGGACGGCGTGGACGCGATCGGCGAGGTGCCCGAGGGGCGCTGGGACGCCGAGTTCTACCACCCCGGCACCGCGTCCGGACCGGCCGCCGCCGACCGGGTGTACGCGCGGCGGGGCGGGTTCGTGGACGGGCTGGCGGAGGTGGAGGTCACCCGGTTCGGGATCATGCCCCACTCGGTGGCCGGGACCGAGCCGGACCAGCTGATCGCCCTGCAGGTGGCCTCGGCCGCCCTCGACGACGCGGGCGGCCCGGACCGGCTCCCCGACCGAGGGCGCGTCGGCGTCGTCCTCGGCCGGGGCGGCTATCTCACCCCCGGGCTGGTCCGGCTCGACCAGCGGGTCCGTACGGCCGGCCAACTCGTGCGCACCCTCGGCGAGTTGCTGCCCGACCTGACACCCGACCAACTCGGTCGCGTCCGCGCGGCGTTCACCGAGCGGCTCGGTCCGGACCGTCCCGAGTCGGCGATCGGCCTGGTGCCCAATCTGGCCGCCTCCCGCATCGCCAACCGGCTGGACCTGCGCGGTCCGGCGTACACCGTGGACGCGGCCTGCGCGTCCTCGCTGGTCGCTGTGGACCAGGCGGTGCGCGAACTCGGCTCCGGGCGCTGCGACCTGATGCTCGCCGGGGGCGTCCACCACTGCCACGACATCACGCTGTGGAGCGTGTTCTCCCAGCTCCGCGCCCTCTCCCCCAGTCAGCGCAGCCGCCCCTTCCACCGCGACGCCGACGGCATCCTGATCGGCGAGGGGACGGGCGTCGTCGTCCTCAAGCGGCTGGCCGACGCCGAGCGCGACGACGACCGGATCTACGCGGTGATCCGGGGCACCGGGGTGGCCAGCGACGGCCGGGCCGCGGGGCTCGTGAACCCCGATCCGGGCGGTCAGGCGCTGGCCGTCCGGCAGGCGTGGCGGGCCGCCGGACTCGACCCGGCCGAGCCCGGCTCGATCGGGCTGCTGGAAGCGCACGGCACCGCGACCCCGGCCGGTGACACGGCCGAACTGACCACTCTCGCCGAGGTGTTCGGCCCCGGCGACGGCGAGGCGGTGCTGGGGTCGGTCAAGTCGATGATCGGGCACACCATGCCCGCCGCCGGGGTGGCCGGACTCGTCAAGGCCGCGCTCGCCGTCCACCACGGCACGCTGCTCCCGACGCTGCACTGCGACGACCCGCACCCCGCCCTGGCCCGCACCCGGTTCCGCACCCTGGAGAAGGCCGCCGACTGGGAGCGGACCGAGCGGCAGCCCGTGCGCCGGGCCGCCGTCAACGCGTTCGGGTTCGGCGGGATCAACGCGCACGTGGTGCTGGAGGAGGCGCCGGGGGCCCGCGGACCGCGCGCCGGCGTCGCGCCCCGCGCGGTCCTGGCGGTCGCCGAACCCGAGCACATCCTGCTGCTCGCCGCCGGCTCCCCCGAGCGTCTCGCCGCCCTTCTGGACGCCGGCGACGACACCGTGCGGGCCGCCGGGCTCGCCCCCTCGCAGGCCCACCCGGACGCGGGACCGGCCCGGCTCGGCATCGTCGGGCCGACCGCCAAGCGGCTCGCCCTGGCCCGCCGCACGGTCGGCAAGGGGCGTGCCTGGCACGGTCGCGGCGACGTCTGGTTCCGGCCGGGTCCCCTGGTGGGCAGCGGCCGCGGCGGCACCGTGTTCCTGTTCCCGGGGCTGGAGGGCGACTTCGCTCCGCGGGTCGACGACGTGGCCGCCCGCTTCGGCCTGCCCGCCCCCTCCGTCGGCGGGGACGGGGCCGCAGACGTGGGACGCCACGGTTTCGGGGTGGTCGCCGTCGGGCGGCTGCTCGACGCCGCGCTGCGCCGCTGCGGGATCGTGCCGGACGCGGTCGCCGGGCACAGCGTGGGCGAGTGGACGGCGATGGCGGCGGCCGGGCTGTACGCCGGGGACGAGGTCGACGCGTTCATGGCGGCCTTCGACCCCGACTCGGTGACGGTCGCGGGGCTGGCCTTCGGGGCGGTCGGCGCGTCCGCCGAGCGGGTCCTGGCGGCCCTGCGGGACGGGGGCCCGGCCACCGCGGGCCTGGTGCTCTCCCACGACAACGCGCCCGGCCAGTCGATGGTGTGCGGACCGCAGGCGGCGGTGGAGGAGTTCGTCCGGGCCTTCCGCGCCCAGGGGGTCCTCAGCCAGGTGCTGCCGTTCCGGTCGGGTTTCCACACGCCGATGCTGGAGCCGCACCTCGGCCCGATCAAGGAGGCCGCCGACCGGTTCCGGCTGTGTCCGCCGCACACCCCCCTCTGGTCGGGGACGACCGCCGCGCCCTTCCCCGCGGACGAGGCGGGGGTACGGTCCCTGTTCGTCCGCCATCTGCTGGAGCCCGTCCGCTTCCGGCAGCTGACCGAGGCGCTGTACGCGGCCGGACACCGGGTGTACGTCCAGGTCGGCCCGGGTCGGCTCGGTTCCCTCGTCGGGGACACCCTGGGCGACCGGGACCACCTGGTCGTGGCCGCCAACTCGCCCCACCGCACGGGTCTCGCCCAGCTCCGCCGGGTGGCCACCGCGCTGTGGACGGCGGGTGCGGCGGTGGCGCCGTCCCTGGAACCCTCCGCGGCGCCCTCCCTGGAACCCTCCGCGGCGCCCTCGCTGGAACCCTCCGGGCCGCCCGGCCCGGAAACCTCCGAGGCGTCCTTGCCCGGGTCCTCCCCGCGGTCCGCGGCGGCCGCGCGGGCGGCTCGGCCGCCGGTGCGGCTGGACCTGGGCGGCGCCCTGGTGTCCCTCGCGCCGCAGCGGCTCACCGCCCTGCGGGCCGAGCTGCGCGCCCCGGTCCGGGCGGCGGCCTCCGGCGGTCCGTCGCCGCTGGACGCCGTGGCCGGGGATTCGCCCATGGCCGCCGAACTGTCCGCCCTGCTGCGCGAGACGGCGGACACGGCCGCCGCCCTCATGACCGCGCGGGCCGCCGTCCCGGCGGCCGCCCGGCCGGCCGGCCCGTGGCACAGCAGCGTCCACGTCTCCCCCGACGCCATGCCCTACCTGCTGGACCACTGCTTCTTCCCGCAGCGGCCGGGCTGGCCGGAGGTCGCCGACCGGTGGCCGGTCGTCCCGGCGACGACGATCGTGCAGCACATCGTCGACGCGGCGGTGGCGGCGGCGCGGGAGTGGGCTCCCGGCAAGGTGCCGGTCGCCGTGCACGGCGCGCGGTTCGAGGAGTGGCTCACCGCCACCCCCGCCGTCGACGTGCCGGTCACCGTGACGCCCGAGGGGCCCGACCGGCTGGCCGTCTCCTTCGGCCCGCGGGCCCGGGCCGGCGTCGAACTGGCCGCCGCCCATCCACCGCCCCCCGACCCGTGGCCCGTCGACCCCGGCGCCGAGCGCGCCCCGGAGCACACCGCCGACCGGCTCTACGCCGAACGCTGGATGTTCCACGGCCCGGCCTTCCAGGGCGTCACCGAGCTCACCGCGCTCGGCGACCGCCACGTCCGCGGGGTGATCACCACCCCGCCCGCACCCGGCGCGCTGCTGGACAACGTCGGCCAGATCCTCGGCTACTGGATCATGGCGACCCATAGCGAGCGGACCGTCGTGTTCCCGGTCGGGATGCGGGAGATGCGCTTCCACGGACCGCATCCGGCGCCGGGGACCGAGGTGGGGTGCCTGGTGCGCGTCACCTCGCTCACCGACGCCTTCCTGGAGGCGGACGTGCAGCTGACCACCGGCGGCACGGTGTGGGCCGAGCTGTACGGCTGGCAGGACCGCCGGTTCGACAACGACCCGAAGACCCGGCCCGTCGAGCGCTTTCCCGAGCGCCACACGCTGTCCGAGACCCGCCCGGGTGGCTGGCAGCTGCTGCACGAGCGGTGGCCTGATCTGGCGTCCCGTGAACTGATCATGCGCAACTCCCTGGGCGGACCGGAGCGTTCGCAGTACGCGGAGCATCCGCCGCGCGGGCGCCGGCAGTGGCTGCTGGGCCGCATCGCGGTGAAGGACGCGGTGCGGCGGTGGCTGTGGGACCAGGGCGAGGGCCCCGTCTTCCCGGCCGAGCTGCGGGTGCGCAACGACGGGGCCGGCCGGCCGTACGTCACCGGCGCGCACGGGCGTGTCCTGCCCGCGCTGGACGTCTCGCTGGCCCACTGCGCCGAGGCGGGCGTCGCGATCGTCCGGCCGCACACGCCGGGCCCCGGCCCCGGCATCGACATCGAGGAGGTCGCCGACCGTACCCCGGAGACCCTCGCCGCCGCCCTCGGCGAGCCCGAACTCCGGCTGCTGCGCGCTCTGTCGGCCGCCTCCGGCGACTCCGAGGCCCTGTGGTTCACCCGTTTCTGGGCGGCGAAGGAGGCGGTGGCCAAGGCGGAGGGCACCGGATTCGACGGCAGGCCGCGGGACTTCACGGTGTTCGACGCGACACCGGACGGCGACCGGCTGAGCGTCGCCGGCCGCCTGGAACGCGCCTACACCGTGCACTGCGCACCGGCCGCCAACCCGCCCCGGCTGCCCGACCGTTCGTACGTGGTGGCCTGGACGACGGGACACCCGACCGCAGAGGAGTACGACGCCCGATGACACCCCCCACCCCCCGCACCCCCGTCACCGCCGACGAGAGGTCCGTCCTGGCCGATCTCACCGGCATGCTCTCGCGGCTGCTGCAGGACGAGTACGGCCTC
This sequence comes from Streptomyces sp. 3330, assembly GCF_031456635.1. NCBI lineage: Bacteria > Bacillati > Actinomycetota > Actinomycetes > Kitasatosporales > Streptomycetaceae > Streptomyces > Streptomyces sp. 3330. The sequence goes on along the minus strand of NZ_JAVDVA010000014.1, from coordinate 10,955 downwards.
GACGGCATCGAGATCGACCTGCAGACCACCTTCAACCGCGATCTGGAGCTGGAGAGCATCGACCTGGTCACCCTCGCAGGTCTGCTGCAGGAGCGGTACGGCGACCGGGTCAACTTCGCCGAGTTCCTGGCCGGCATGGAGTTCGACGAGATCATCGAACTGACCGTCGGACGGCTCGTCGAGTACGTCGTGACGAGCCTGAGGGCCGCGGAGGCGAGCTGAGCCATGGCGATGGTCGACACCGGCTCCGTCCGGCTGCACGTACAGCGGATCGGCCCCCGCCAGGGCCGCCCGGCCACCGCCACCGTGGTGCTGGTGCACGGTCTGCTCACCGACAGCCTGGCCAGCTACTACTTCACGGTCGCCCCGGCGTTCGCGGCCGCGGGCCTCGACGTCGTCATGTACGACCTGCGGGGCCACGGCCGCAGCGGGCGTCCCGCCCGGGGCTACACGCTGGACGACAACATCGACGATCTGGAGGCGCTGCTCGACCGGCTCGCGGTGACCGGCCCGGTGCACCTGGTCGGCAATTCCTACGGCGGCACGGTCGCGTTCGGCTACGCGGCCCGGCACCCCGAGCGGGCGGCCAGTGTCAGCCTCGTCGAGTCCGAACCGGCCACCGCGGCCTGGGCGGTGAAGCTCGGCGGGATCCTGGACCGGGTCGTGACCCAGCTCGCGCACAACGAGCCCGACGCGATCGCCTGGATCACCGCCCACCGCGGTCACAACACCGCACGGCTGGCCAGGGGGGCGGCCCGGCTCGCGCGGGAGACCTCGCTCGGACGGGACATCCCGGCCAGCCGGGTGCTGACGGAGGACCAGGTGGCCGCGGTGCGCTGTCCGGTGCTCGGCCTGTACGGCGCCGACTCCGATCTGGCCGAACTGGCCCCCTGGCTGCGGTCGTTGCTGCCCGACTGCCGGACCGTGGTGATCCCGGGGCATGAGCACTCCGTCCTCGTGGAGGCCTCGGGGACGGTCGGCGGCCACATCCTGTCCCTCGTCGACGGGGCCGGGCGGGTGGCGGCGGAGGCGGCGGGGTGAGCCGGTTCCTGTTCGTCGTGCCCCCGCTGGTGGGGCATGTCAACCCGGCCGTCGGCGTCGCCGCCGAACTCACGGCGCGCGGCCACCGGGTGGCGTGGGCCTGCGCCGATCCGCGGCTGGTCGGCCGGCTGGCGGGCCCCGGGGCCGGGGAGGTGTTCGCCTGCGACGGGGGGCCGCCCGGTGAGCGGCCCGCCGACCTGCGCGGTCCGGAGGCGCTGAAGTTCCTGTGGGAGTGGTACCTGCTGCCGCTCGCCGAGGCGATGGCGCCGGGGGTGCGGCGGGCCGTCGAGGCGTTCCGGCCGGACGTCGTCGTCGCCGACCAGCAGGCCTTCGCCGGCGCGCTGGTCGCGGAGCGGCTGGGCCTGCCGTGGGCGACCTCGGCGACCACCTCGGCCGAGTTCACGGACCCCCTCGCCGGGCTGCCCAAGGTCAGGGAGTGGCTCGACCTGCGCCTCGCCGGACTGCGGTCCGCGATCGGCGATCCGGCGGGCGACGCCGATCCCCGCTTCTCGCCGCACCTGGTGCTGGCCTTCAGCACGCCGGAGCTGGCGGGCCGGGGCCGCGAGGGCGTGCGCTGGGTGGGCCCGTCGGTCACGGCCCGGCCGTCCGCCGCCGGGTTCCCCTGGGAGTGGCTCGACGGCGGCCGCGCCACCGTGCTGGTCACGCTCGGCACCGCGAACACCGACGTCGGAGGACGGTTCCTCGGGATCTGCCGGGACGTGCTGCGGGAGCGGGCCGACCGGGTGCAGGGCGTGATCGTCGACCCGGGCGGCACGCTGACGCCGCGGGGCGACGACAAGAACGTGCTGGTCCTGCCGTCGGTGCCGCAGGTCGCCCTGCTGGAAAGGATGGAGGGGGGTGCGGGCGCTGTGGTCTGCCATGCCGGGCACAACACCGTGTGCGAGGCCCTGTGGCACGGGATCCCCCTCGTCGTCGCCCCGATCCGCGACGACCAGCCGGTCGTGGCCGGGCAGGTCACCGGCGTGGGGGCCGGCGTGCGGGTGCGGTTCGGCCGGGTCACCGCACGGCAGCTCGGCGCCGCGGTCGACTCCGTCCTGGACGGCCCCGGACACCGCGCCGCCGCCCACCGGATCCGCACGGCGTTCCGCGCCGCCGGCGGGCCGTCCGCCGCCGCGTCCCCTCTGGAAGACCTCGCCAAGGAGTCCGGATGAGCGAACAGAGCACACCCGCCGAGCGGATCGCCGGGGCGCGTCCCGCCTACCGCGCGGACATCGCCGCCGGCCTGGACCGCTTCTTCGAGCCCCGCCGCACCACCTGCCCGTGGTGCGGCTCGGCGGCGCTGACCACCCGGCTGCGCACCACCGACCTGCTCCAGCACAAGCCCGGCCGGTTCGTCCTGGACCGCTGCGGGGGCTGCGGGCACACCTTCCAGAACCCGCGGCTGAGCGCCGAGGGCCTGGAGTTCTACTACCGGGACTTCTACGACGGGCTGGGCGAGAAGAAGCTCGGCGACACCTTCGGGGGGCGCACGAAGATGTACCGGGGGCGGGCCGGGTCGATGCTCCCGCACGACCCCGCGCCGAAGACCTGGCTGGACGTCGGCACCGGGCACGGTCACTTCTGCGCGGCCGCCCGGGAGGTGCTGCCCGGGACGGTCTTCGACGGGCTGGACTTCACCGACGGCGTCGAACTCGCCGCACGGGAGGGCCGGGTGGAGCACGGCTACCGGGGCGCGTTCCCCGAGCTGGCGCCCGAACTCGCCGCCCGTTACGACGTGGTGAGCATGTTCCACTACCTGGAGCACAGCACCGACCCGGACCGCGAACTGCGCGCCGCGCACGAGACGGTACGCCCCGGCGGGCATCTGCTGATCGAGGTGCCGGACCCCGAGAGCCGCTACGCGCGGCTGCTCGGCCGCTGGTGGCTGCCGTGGCTCCAGCCGCAGCACCTGCACTTCGTGCCGGTGGCCAATCTGCGGGAACGGCTCACCCGGCTGGGCTTCACGGTGGTGGCGGAGCAGCACGCCGAGCCGCACGACCCGGTCGACCTGCTGGCCGCCGTGTGGCTGGCGCTGGACCACGCGGCGCCGCGCGACGACGCGCCGTGGCTGCCCGGGCCGCCGGGCGCGTTGCGCCGCACGCTGCGCGGGGCGCTGCTGGTCGCCGGGATCCCGGCGCTGATCGTGGGCACCCTGCTCGACCGGTTCGCGGTGCGTCCGCTCTCGCATCGGCTCGGGGTGTCCAACGCCTACCGCGTCGTGGCCCGCCGCGAGTAACGGCCCGCGGGACGCGGGCCGGTGGGCGATGGCCGATGGGCGTGGGCCGGCAGGCGCGGGGCGCTACGCCCGGGCCGGTGCGCGGGGCCCGTGAACGCAGGCCGTGCGCTGCCCGGTGGGCACGTCGGTGCGTGCGGTCCGGTGCGTGCGCGGGGCAGTGTGCGCGAGCCGGTGTGCGGGGCAGGGGGCCGTGGGTCCGTGACTGCCGCTCGTGTCGGGGCAAGGGCCGGGGCGGGAGGGTGGCGTCCGCCGCATCGGACGCCGCGCGGGTGGCCGAAGGGGTCTGCCGCCGCACCGGCGCGACCCGGCCACCCGCCCCTGCCCGGGCGTCACCCGGGGCGGCCGCCGGTCCCTATCCGGCGGCTTCCGGCAGGGCGACGCCCAGCTTCCCGGCGCGTTCCGTCAGGTCGCGCCACACCTGGGGCGCCACCGGAACGCCCTTCTCCACGCGGTCGGCGGCCACGGCCGCACTGCGCTCGCCGGGGTAGAACACGCCTGGTGCGCCGTCCGCGGCCGGCAGGCCCTTGAGCGTGTCCAGCGTGGCGTCCACGGACGCTGTGAACGCGTCCGTGCCCCCGAACGCGGCCGGGTCGACGGCGATGAGCAGGGCGTTCTGACGGTGCTTGCGGCCGGCCGGGCCGTCCGAGTGGAACTCCGCGAAGATCGGCGCCCCCACCAGCACGCTGGTCAGCAGCTCGAAGGCGAGGGACATGCCGGAGCCCTTCGCCCCGCCGAGCGGCAGCGGCATGACCGCCCGCTCCGGATCGGTGGTGGGGGTGCCGTCCTCGGTGGCGGCCGCGCCCTCGGGCAGCGGGGTGCCGGCGGCCTTCGCCTGCCGGATCCGGCCGAGGGCGATGGTCGCCGTGGCCATGTCCAGGAGCAGCGGCGCGTGCGCCGACGAGGGGTCGGTCGGGACGGCGATGGCGAGCGGGCTGGTGGCGACCGCCGCTCCCCTGACGCCGGTGTAGCCCATGTTCGGCATCCCGGCGACGAAGCCGATGCCGACCAGGCCCTGTTCGGCGATCCTCGACACGTAGTAGCCGATCGCGCCGGTGTGCACCGTGCGGCGGACGCCCACCGCGGCGATGCCGGTCGTCCTGGCCCTGGTCACTGCCTCGTCGGCCGCCGCGCTGAGGGCCACGGGGCCGGGTGCCCGGTCGGCGTCCAGGACCGCCGCGGCCGGCGTGCCGGACTCGAGCGTGATCCGCGCGTCGGCGTTGGCGACGCCCTTCTCCAGCAGATCCAGGTAGGCGGGGACGCGGGCGATGCCGTGCGAGTCGACGCCGCGCAGCGCGGCCCAGACGAACACGTCGGCGGTGGTGCGGGCGTGTTCGGCGCTCAGGCCGCCCTTCTCCAGCAGGGCGGCGGAGAAGGCGCGCAGGTCGTCCGCGGGCACCAGGATCTTCGTGGGTGGGGTGGACATGGTGGTGGTGCCTCCTGGTTCAGCGGGTGACGAGGACGTCGACGACGGCGGTGGTGCCCTCTTCCACGGCCTTGAGGGCGCGTTCGAGCGCGGGCCCGAGCGCCTGGGCGGTGTCGACGGTCTCGGTGTGCATGCCGAACGGCTCGGCGAAGGCGGCCAGTCGGGGCAGCCGGTGCAGGTCGGTGCCGAGCCATTCGCCGGTCTCGGCGGCCGCGCCGTCGGGATAGAACCTGCGGTGGTTGAGGTTCATCGACTTGTAGACACGGTTGTTGAACACCACGATGAGCAGCGGGAGTTCGTAGGCCCTGCTGGCGTCGTACGACGGGACGACCGGGTTGTAGGTGAACGCGCCGTCACCGATGGTGAGGACCACCGGCCGTTCCCGCGCGGCGAGTTTCACGCCGAGCGCGACCGCGATGCCCTGCCCGAGGCCGCCCTGCACGTAGAAGTACGAGTCGGGACCTGCCGTGCGCAGATGCCGCTTGACGACGCGGCTGTGGGTGATGGTCTCGTCGACGACGATCGCTTCCGTACCGTCCAGCAGCTCGCGCAGCGTGGCGGCGACCAGCACCGGGTCGACCCCCTCCCGCTGCTGCCGCGCCTCGGCCCTGGTCTCGGCGTCGTCGGCGGCGGCCCGCTCGGCGGCGTACCGCTCGTCCTGCGCGGTGCGCCGTACGGCGACGGCGGCCTCGTCGAGGTCCTTCGCCCGCTTGGCGAGCTGGCGCAGGGTGTGGGCGACGTTGCCCTCCAGGTACTGGTCCGCGAAGAGCACCTGGTAGACGACGTGCGGGCGCTGCGGCACCTCGTCGATGACGACGATCCGTGCCGTCGAGGGGCGGCGCGACGGCGGGTAGAACGGGGCACGGCAGTTGACGAGGAGGATGAGGTCGGCCTCGTCCATCCACGGGCCGATGTCGCTGCCCGCGTGCAGCGGGTGGGTGCGCGGGAAGTTGCCGCACACCGCCGAGTCCGGCTCGACGACCGGGATGTTCCAGGCCTCGGCGAAGGCGACGAGGGCCTCGAAGCCGCCCGCCTCACGGCCGGCCGTCTCGGTGACGACGACCGGGTTCCTCGCCTCGCGGATCAGCCGCGCGACCCGGTCGACCTCGTCGGGCGAGCTGTGCGTGGAGCCCGGCGGCACGACGGGCTTGGCCTCGCGGCCGTCCCAGTCCTCCAGCAGGATCTCCAGCGGGACGTTGAGGTAGGCCGGGCCCGCCGGGGCCCGCCAGGCCAGTTCGGCGGCCCGGGTGACCATGGTGGGCAGGGTGTGGACGCTGGCGGCCTCGGTGGACCACTTGGTGAACGGCGTCGCGACGCCGTGCGGGCCGCCCACGATGGACAGGTTCCGGTACCACTGGCCGCCCGGATCCTGTCCGGGGCCGTCGCCGTAGGTCGTCGACTCCGAGGAGCCGACCACCATCGGCACGCCGGCGAGCAGCGCCCCGTGGACGGCCATCGAGCCCTGGAGCAGGCCCGGGGCGGCGTGCAGCAGCACACCCTGCGGCCGTCGGCTGACCAGACCGTAGCCGGTGGCCATGCCCACGGCGACGGTCTCGTGGGTCAGGTCCAGATACCGCGGGCAGGGCAGTCCGTCGCGGTGGCGCCGGGCGAGGGACTCCCATACCGGGGCCCACTCGGACCCGGAGGAGCAGAACAGGTAGTCGGCGCCGACGGCGTTGAACGCGGTGACGAGAGCGTCTCCGCCGTCGGCGCCCGGTGCGGTGGTGGGGTCGGTCATCTCTCGTGGTCCCTCAGCCCTCGATCGGCCAGTTCAGGACCTCGGAGATACCGCGGCCCATGATCCACTCCAGCTCCTCGGGCGTGAAGTCCCAGTGCTTGGTGAACTGTTCGATGGTGTCGGTGTAGGTGATGCCGTGGCCCAGCAGCCGGGTGATGTCGGTGCCGTAGAAGCAGCGCTGCGGGCCCATCCTGTCGACCATCTCGCGCACGTACTTCTGGATGTTGTTGTTCGGGAACGGCTGCGTCGAGTAGCCGGGCAGCGCGGACACCTTGACGTAGATGTTCGGGTGGGCGGCGAGGTCCGCGGTCTCCGCGACCCAGTAGCCGATCGCGTCGTCGACACAGCGGGCCATGATGCCCATGTGGTCGATGATGATCTTCAGCTCGGGGTGCTTGGCGGCGATCTCGCCCAGCTCACGCTTCCAGATCGGGGCGTGCACCATGGTGGGGATGCCGAGCTCGGCGGCGACCGGCCAGTACCAGTCGTTGGTGCCGTCGATCATCCAGTTGCGGTCCTGCGGCCGGTGGAAGGTCAGTCGCGTGCCCTTGATGTACGGGTTCTGCGCGAAGTCCTTCAGCAGGGCCTTGCCCTCTTCGGGCTTGTTCTGCGGGATGCGGGCCATGATGCCGAAGCGGTCCGGGTGCGCCTCACAGGCCTCCAGGGCGTAGTCGATGCGGTCGCCCTCCCAGGACGGCGGCAGGATCAGCGCCCGGTTCACGCCGGCCTCGTCCATCAGCTCGAGGGCCTCCTCGTACGAGAAGGGGTCCTCACGGTGGCCGTTGAGGCGGATCCGCTCCCGGGCGCCGGGGACCCAGGGGCGGTCCGGGGTCTCTTCCAGCCAGATGTGGATCTGCGTGTCGACGACGAACATGTCCCGTACTTCTTTCTCTCGGTGGGGCACGTGGTGAGGCGTTGCGGAGGGAACGCTAGGGGGCCGGAAAGGCCTTGCGGAGCCCCTGGGAGCGCAAGCTGTTGTTGCGGGAAAGCGCCCTGTTCGCAGGGCACTTTCAGGTTGCGCGAGCGGTCGCCGAGAACGGTTTCCCCACCTGCTCCGGGAACCCGTTCCGGCGACCGGTCAGGGCAGCCCGCTTCGGCGGCCCGTTTCCCGCCGGGTTTCTCAGCCGGCGCCGGAAGCGCCGTCGAAAACGGCTTCGACGATGTGCTCGGCGATCGCCATGGAGGCCGTGGCGGCCGGCGAGGGCGCGTTGCGGACGGCGGTGACCCGGCCCACCCGGTGGATGCGGAAGTCGTCCACCAGGGTGCCGTCCCGGTCCAGGGCCTGGGCCCGCACGCCCGCCCCGCCGCGCACGACGTCCTGGACCCCGACCCCCGGGACGTACAGCGCGGCGTCCTTCATGAACGCCTTCGCCGAGAACGACCCGCGGTACTCCTTGACGCCCGTGCGCCAGTGCTGGGCCGCCATCTTCCAGACGCCGGGGTAGGCGGCGAGCCCGAACAGGTCCCTCGGGGAGATCCGGGTGCGGGTGTACCCCTCTCTGGCCAGGGCCAGGACCGCGTTGGGTCCGACCTCCACCGAACCGTCGACGCGGGGCGTGAAGTGGACGCCCAGGAACGGGTAGCGGGGGTCGGGCACCGGGTAGATCAGGCCCCGCACCAGGTCGCTCTTCTCCGGCCTGAGCAGCATGTACTCGCCGCGGAACGGCACGATCCGCGGTTCGCGCCGGTCCTGCGCGAGACCCGCCACGGCGTCGGAGTGCAGTCCCGCGCACAGAATCAGCCGGTCCACCCGCACGCGCTCCGCTCCGGACGCCACCTCGATGCCGCCGGGCACCTGCGTGATGCCGGTGACGGGGAAGCCCGTGCGCACCTCTCCCCCGGAGCCGATCACGTCGTCGGCGAAGGCACGGGCGATCGCCGGGTAGTCGGTGATCGCGGTGCGCGGGGAGTACAGGGCGGCGACCCCGCCGGCGTTCGGCTCGATCTCCCGGATCTCCTCGCGGGAGACCTTCCGCAGGTCGGGCACATGGTTGTTCCTGGCCCGGTCGTAGAGGGCGTTCATCCGGCCGAGCTCGTCCTCGCGGACCGCCACGACGAGTTTGCCGATCTCGCGGTACGGCAGCCCGCGGTCCTGGCAGTAGGCGCGCAGCAGGTCCACACCCCGTACCGTCAGCTCGGCCTTGAGGCTGCCGGGCGCGTAGTAGATACCGGCGTGCACGACGCCCGAGTTGTGGCCGGTCTGGTGGAGCGAGACCTCCCGCTCCTTCTCGAGGACCACCACCCGGGTGCCGGGCCGGCTCAGGGCGATCTCGCGGGCCGTGGCCAGACCCACGATGCCGGCGCCGACGACGCCGATCGTCTCGTCAGCCATCGCACACCTCCTCTCTCTCGTTGTCAGTGCTCCCGATCGTCAGCCGCCGAAGTGCACAGCGACAGTCTTGACGCGCGTCGAGAAACGCAGGACTTCCTCGCCCTGCTCCTTGTAGGCGGTACCGGAGTCGTGGAATCCGCCGAAGGGCAGATGGACGTCCCAGCCCGTGGTGGTGGAGTTGACCGCGACCTGTCCGCACTCGGCCTCGTCGGCGAAGCGCAGGGCATGGGCCAGGTCACGGGTGAAGACGGCGGCGGCGAGACCGAAGCCGGAGTCGTTGACCGCCTCGACGGCCGCGTCGAAGCCGTCGACCGCGCGCAGGACGAGGACCGGCCCGAAGACCTCCTCGCGCCAGATCGCCATCTCGGGGGTGACGTCCCCGAGCACGGTCGGCCGCACATAGCAGCCGAAGACGTGCTCGCCCTCGGTGTCGGCCCCGCCTCCGGTGAGGACCGTGGCGCCCTGCTCGACCGCCCGGGCCAGGTCGGCGAGGACGCCGTCGCGCTGCTTGACGCCGGCCAGCGGGCACAGCGTGGTCGCCGGGTCGCTGCCCGGGCCGACCGTCAGCCGCTCGACCTCGGCGGTCAGCAGCCGGGTGAACTCCTCGTGGACCGCCCGCTCGACGATCACCCGGCTGGTGGCCGTGCAGCGCTGGCCGGCCTGTCCGAACGAGGCCGCGACGACGGCCTTCGCGGCGGCCGGGAGATCGGCGTCCGCGAGCACCACCGAGGCGTTCTTGCCGCCCAACTCGCCCTGGAAGCGCACGTTGCGGTCGGCGAGACGGCGTCGGATGCGGTTGCCGACGGCGTTGGAGCCGGTGAAGGTGATGCCGACGATCCGCGGGTCGTCGAGGAGCGCCTCCTCGATCTCGGCCGTCCGGCCGGTCACCACGTTCAGCACGCCCGCGGGCAGTCCGGCGTCGTGCAGGGCGCGGGCGAGGTGCAGGCCGGAGAGCGGGGTGTCGGTGGCGGGCTTGAACACGGCCGCGTTGCCGGTGGCGAGCAGCGGGGCGAGCTTGCGGGCGGGCGTGATCAGCGGGTCGTTCCACGGGCTGATCACCAGGATCACGCCGATCGGCTCACGCTGGGTGTGGGTGCGGTGCCGGGGCCGTACGTCGTGCAGGAGGGTGCCGTAGCCCTGGCGGGCCAGACCCGCGTAGTAGTCCAGGAAGTCGGCGGCCTTGAGGGTCTCGCCGGTCGCCTCCGTCAGGGTCTTGCCGTTCTCCGCCGTCACGTCGGCGGCGATCTCCTCGACCCGTTCGCGGATCAGCCGGGCCGCGTCGGTGAAGATCCGGGCCCGCTCGAAGGGGCTGGTGCGCTTCCAGAGCGCGAACCCGCGCTCGGCGTGGTCGTAGGCACCGGTCACGTCCTTGGCCGTGAGGGCCGGGACACGGGCGACGGGGGTACGGACGTCGGCGGGGTCGAGGACGTCGATCCAGTCGCCGCTCGCCACCCACTCCCCGCCCACGAGGGTCTCCAGGGTACGCATGTCGGGTCACTTCCTTTGTCGGCCAGGGTGCGGACTGTGACAACACACCACGTCAGGGCGGTGCCACCAGCTCCGCGGCAGCAGGCATTGGTTGCGCCGCGCGCGGGTGGGCGCGGGCCTGATCCATGCTGGAATCGGCGGGCCGCAGGCCTGACAGCGGCCTTTGCCGACTTGCCGAGGAGAACCGGACATGTCCTACGCCGTCGTCGCCCACTACCGCTGCGCCCCCGCCGACGAGAGCACCGTCCGCGCCGCGCTGCTCCAGGTGCGCGGGCACACCCGCGCCGAGCCGGCGAACGAGGGGTACGAGGTGCACGCGGTCGAGGGGCAGCCCGGCGGCTTCCTGCTCTACGAGCGGTACGCCGACCGGGCCGGGTTCGAGGCGCACAAGGCGGCCGAGCACTTCGAGAAGCTGATCGTGGCGACCGTGTGGCCGCTGCTGACGGAGCGGACGGTCACCTTCGCCGAGGCGCTGTAGCGCCAGGGTGCGCGGGGCGGGTGCCGCCCCGCCGGGCACGAGGGGACGGGCGTCCCGGGACGGGACACCGTGGAACGGGCGCCACCGGACGGGGAGCCGTGAGACCGGGGCCGGGGGGCGCGCGCGGGGCGCCCCGCCCCGCGCCGCCCCCGGCCGCACAAGGTGCCCCAGACGTAGCGGGGGACCGTCTCGCCCAGCCCCAACGTCCTGGCCGGGTCC